>NZ_LWFI01001058.1:0-1012 GCF_001635735.1 Oleiphilus sp. HI0067 | reverse complement strand
TTGCGCAAGGTTCGGTGAAGTCTATGCGGTGTTCGCAGAATCTCTCGGAACATTGTCGTGTTAGCTAGGTCTGCGCGGAAACTATCATCGATCAGATATTGATGTTCTCGAATCAGTCTAATCGTTGTCGCGTGAATACCCTTGATTGCAGGGTTTTGCGCCATTAACAAAAATATTTCGATCAGTGCGTACGGGGAGCGATCAAAGACACCATCATCTACCGTCTCTACATAGCCATTGCTAACTTGAAAGCGGTTGTTCAGTGGAGTCGTTACAGTCTCTCGATTTGGATTAAGATAAAAACCATCAAAGTACTGAAGAATCACATCAGCGAGTTCAGCAAGAGCGAGTACAGTACGATAGTAGCGCTGCATCATAAGCTCAACGCCCAGTGAATTGTCACTGTCTTCGTAGCCAAGAATTTTGGCAACCTTGCGTTGGTGATCAAACAGCAGTCGGTTTTCGCTTCGATTTGCAACCATCTGAAGACCATAGCGCAAAGACCATAAAAAGGTCTCCCCTGAAAGAAGGAGGTTGAATTCTTCGTCCGTCAGAAAGTGATATCGTTCTCTTGCGGTTTTGGCCTCAGGGCCAAAGTGACGCTTTGTAATCCAGCCAACTGTCTGAATATCGCGAAGTGTACCAGGCGAAGCTTTAATGTTCGGCTCAAGATTGTATTCGTTGCCACCATAACGTTCGTGGCGTTCGACTTGCTCTTTGAACTTGGCCATAAAGTAGTCTTTGGACGTATAGACTTCGTCAGAATACATACGGCTTGTGAGTGTTGATTTTAATGACTCGGCGCCGGAAATTGTTCGAGTCTCTAAAAGATTTGTTGCAATCGTTACATCTAGGCTTGCTTGCTCAATACATTCGTCGATTGTACGAACACTATGTCCTATTTCGAGCGACAGGTCCCACAGCAGAGTAATGAAGCTGCTTAGATCGCTTTCAGATTCAGTGGGGATCTGATCTTTTGCAAGAATAAGAAGATCAATGTCTGAATGAGGCT
>NZ_LWFI01001057.1:0-1323 GCF_001635735.1 Oleiphilus sp. HI0067 | reverse complement strand
ATTATCGTGTTAAGAAGTTTGATGGTTACGGCAAACTCAGTAAGAAAAATATCGATGATCTGCAGTCCGGTGCGCGCGTTGGTATTGAAGAGTTGAAAGAAGACCCATTAGATTTTGCATTATGGAAAGCTGCAAAAGAGGGTGAGGCATACTGGGACTCTCCTTGGGGTAAAGGCCGTCCGGGCTGGCATATAGAATGTTCGGCAATGTCGACTTGTTGTCTTGGTAATACCTTCGACATTCATGGTGGTGGTCCTGATTTGAAGTTCCCGCATCATGAAAATGAGATTGCGCAGAGCGAAGCGGCTACTGGCGAAACCTATGTGAATTACTGGATGCATGCCGGCGCTGTCCGGGTTAATAAAGAGAAGATGTCTAAGTCTTTGGGTAACTTCTTTACTATTCGCGAAGTGCTTGAAAAGTACTCTCCTGAAGTGGTGCGTTACTTCCTCACATCAAGCCAATATCGCAGTCAAATTGATTATTCGGAAGCGAGCTTAGCGGAAGCGCAAAGCGCGCTAGATCGTATGTATCAATCTTTGCGTGGATTAGAGATTTCAGAAGTTGATCTTGAGGTCTCTTATGTTGACCGTTTCAAATCGGCAATGTGTGATGATTTCAATACGCCAGTTGCGCTAGCGGTGTTGTTTGATTTGGTTAAGGCACTTAATTCAGCGAAAGATGCAGCTGAGAAAAATCAGCTTGCATTTACGTTGAAGCAATTGGCTGGCGTTCTTGGTTTGCTTGAGTCGGATCCAGATGCTTATTTTAAACAAGCGCCGACACAAGATGGTGGACTGGCTGAAGATGAAATTGAAGCGTTGATTGCTCAGCGACTTCAAGCGCGTGCGGACAAAAACTGGGCTGAGTCAGATCGCATACGTGATGAGTTAGCCGAACAAGGCATTGTTCTTGACGATGGTAAAGATGGGACAACCTGGCGTCGCGCTTAGTTTACAAGTGTTTATGTGTAAAAAAGGCGACCTAAGGGTCGCCTTTTTTATTGATACGATATTGCTTTAGTCGTGAAGCTGCTCTGCAGCGTATAAGGTGTTTTCCATAAGTGTCGCTACTGTCATTGGTCCGACTCCACCGGGCACGGGAGTAATCCAACCAGCGCGTTCTTTTGTGATATCAAATTCCACATCACCAACAAGCGTCCCGTCTTCTAGGCGATTGATACCTACGTCAATAACAATAGCGCCGGGTTTAATCCATTCGCCTTTAACAAGGCCAGGTTTGCCAACCGCTACAACTACGATATCAGCTTGAGATACTTTTTCGGGAAGGTTTTGGGTGAAGCGATGGGTAGTAGTTACGGTG
>NZ_LWFI01001056.1:0-925 GCF_001635735.1 Oleiphilus sp. HI0067 | reverse complement strand
GCGCTTCGAAAAGATGGGGCGTGAGCTAGCACTTGAGAGGAAAACATTGCCGTTGTTAAAAGACTGGTGGGAGCAATACCGAAGTCGCTTAGACGCACACAAAGCGCAAGGTATTTCTGACCCAGAGTTAACAAGATTTCGTTGGCTAATTGAAGAGCAGCGCGTATCATGGTTCGCCCAACAATTGGGCACGGCTGAGACCATCTCCGAAAAACGTATCAATAAACAATGGCAGTTGGTGCGACGAGTTTAACTCGGCGCTGAGAGGTGATTGATTTAAGTTGTTTATTGGTGTCTTCAAGACTAATGTCTGATGATGCTTCTTAGTGGTGCGCGTCTCTGACGAGAATAGATAATTTATAGAAGGGGAAATTAGTGTATAAAGCGGCGATAACCGGCACAGGTTTGTTTACTCCAACGCAGTCAATTAGTAATGATGAGTTGGTAGAAAGCTTTAATAGTTATGTTGCGGCATTTAATGCAGAAAACGCAGCTGCCATTGAAGACGGAAGCGTCGCACCCTTACAAGAATCTTCTTCTGCTTTCATAGAGAAAGCTAGCGGAATTAAAAGCCGTTATGTGATGAATAAAGAGGGTATTCTTGATCCAATGCGCATGGCGCCGAATATCCCCGAACGACCAAATTCTGAGCCGAGTGTTTTATGTGAAATGGCAACAGCCGCCGCAAAAGACGCGCTGGCTCAAGCCAATAAAACGGTAGCTGATGTTGATGCCGTACTTGTAGCTTGTTCCAACTTACAGCGAGCTTACCCAGCAATATCTATTGAAGTTCAACAGCAGCTTGGGATTGACGGCTTTGGCTTCGATATGAATGTTGCATGTTCGTCTGCCACATTTGCTCTTCAAACTGCGCTTGATTTGGTGAAAGCCGGAACAGCGCGGTCCGTACTTGTTCTGAATCCTG
>NZ_LWFI01001055.1:0-37444 GCF_001635735.1 Oleiphilus sp. HI0067 | reverse complement strand
TCGCTAAGCCTTCTTTCGCCTCAATCGCCTGATGAAGCCCTTCGCCCCATCGACGACCTGCCATCGTACGGCCGGTATGTTCATCGATAATCACGATTTGCTTGTCTTGAATGATGTAATCAACATCTTTGTGATACAGATGTTGGGCACGTAATGCCGATGAAGTGTGATGAAGCAGAACAAGGTTACCAGGCGCATAAAGGCTATCACCTTCTTGCAACAAGCCGTGCTCAATAAACACTGATTCTAGATAACTTAAACCAGATTCAGTGAGTTCAGCACTCTTCGCTTTTTCATCAAGAATGAAGTGACCGTCATCTAACGGCTTCCCATCTTCACCGACTTCCGCTTTCTTCAATAGCGGGATGATTCCTTTAATTGCTTTGTATAGCTTTGAGCTGTCCTGGGCAGGGCCTGAAATAACAAGAGGTGTTCTCGCCTCATCGATAAGGATCGAGTCAACCTCATCAACAATCGCGAAGTTTAAACCACGCTGCGCTTTTGTTTCGGCACTAAACGCCATGTTATCGCGCAAATAGTCAAACCCAAATTCGTTGTTAGTCCCATAGGTGATATCACACTGATAAGCTGCTTTCTTTTCTGCAGGCTCTTGACCGCCATATACAACCCCAACACTTAAACCTAAGAAGTTATATAGAGGTTCCATCCACTTAGAGTCACGTTTTGCTAAGTAGTCGTTAACCGTTACAACATGCACGCCTTCGCCAGAAAGAGCATTCAAATACACAGGCAAGGTCGCTACTAGCGTTTTACCTTCACCTGTACGCATCTCAGCAATTTTCCCCTGATGGAGTGTCATGCCGCCAATCAGCTGCACATCAAAATGACGCATTTGCATGACACGCTTACCGGCTTCACGAGCAACTGCAAACGCTTCAGGCAAAAGCTTGTCTAGTAATTCACCGTTAGCTACCCGCTCCTTAAACTCGGTAGTTTTCGCTTTAAGCGCATCATCACTCAATGACGACATGGATTCTTCTAGTGCGTTGATTTGAGCAACGACTTTGCCCATGCGTTTAAGCTCACGCTTATTCTTACTTCCGAAAAGCTTGGTTAGTGCCGATGAAAACATAAGATTCTACTGTGTTATTAATTCGTATTATGGATATTTGAAGATATAGATGTGAGGCCAAGTTTATTAAACTCAAGGCGAAATACATCTCGGCTATCGCACCGAGCATTCTAAGGTATAAAGAGGGATAGGCAAACCCTTCGAGGGCTATGTGCTAATTAAGTCATGTTTATTGTTGATTTAGATTTTACTAACCACGATTTGCACGATGAATAAATTTCTTAGGATTCTCTGTGCGGCCATTTTTCAACACTTCGTAATGCACATGTGGACCAGTTGAACGACCGGTACTTCCCATCTTAGCAATCACTTGGCCTTTCTCGATAACCTCGCCAACACTAACCAGTAACTCTTTACAGTGTGCATAGCGTGTCGAGTAACCATTACCATGATTCACTTCAACTAAGTTGCCATAACCGTATCGATCGCCTGACCAAGTCACCACACCAGCAGCAACAGAAATGATATCGCTGCCGTCCTTCCCTGCGAAATCAACACCCGCATGCCAAGTCCGCTTTCCAGTAAAGGGGTCACTACGATAACCATAAGGGGAAGACATCCAGCCCCACTTGATTGGACGACCAGCAATAAACACCTGGTTTGCGATATCCTTTTGCTGGAATAGCTGTTCCATAATCGCTAGTTGCTGCTCGCGATCAGAAATGGTTTGAGAGAGGTTTGACAGCTCTGTTTCAAAACCTTGAACTGTATAGGACTCGGAATATTCGCTTGGGATAGGGCCACCAACAGAAGGTTGTGACTCAAAGTCGAATTCACCACTTTTCAGTTTACCAACATCCGTTAAACGCTGACCTAAGGCATCTAATCGATAAAGCCTCGCCTGCATATCACCCATTTTAAGAGTTAATGCATCCAATCGTTGACGACTTTGCTCCTGCAATTGCTTTAACTCAGCCTTCTGTTCGGCAAGTGTTGCAGCCCAAGCTGCTTTGACGCGTGCATCCACAAGCCCGTCTCGCTCCCCATAATAGCTATGTGCGAGATAGAGGCCTGAACCAAAGAGCGCTAAAGCAAATAGACAGAACCCTGCACCCAACATCGCCACCGAACCTGACCCAAGCTTCAGGCTTCGCGATTGACCATGGCGCTTTCCAACAATAATAATATCCATGCTAAGAAATAATTGCTTAAACTTAATGCTGAAAGTATAACCTGTAGCCGACAGGATACCTAACTTCAATAGAATTAAATCAATGCCTTATAAACCGCAACCCACACATAAACGCCTCAGCGATGTATTGAGTCACGAGCGTACATTTAAAAAATCGCGGGCATTGAAGCAAATACTTGCCCAAGCGTCGCACCATGACTCCATCGAAGATCGTTTAGATGAATGCTTGCCAGAATTATTACGAGGCGAGTTGATTGTTGCAGGAATCGAAGACCAGTGTTTGATTTTGCATTGTCGCTCAGCAGCGATTGCAACACGCTTTCGCTTTGAGCAAGACAAAACACTTAAAGCACTTCAAATGCGTGTTGGTGCCTCGAGAGTTCAAAGCATTAAAATACAAATAAGACCGTTTACGAAAAAGAAAACGTCTAACAAGATGGTGAAGTTGAAAGATCGACCAGAACTTAAGAACAAGACCACTGAACAGCGGCTAGATGAGGCATTAGAGCGACTAAATAGTCGCTCTAATTAATGGAAAGTTAAGCGGCAAGCACCGGTTTCATGTAGGAGATAGGAGCCGTGCTCGCGTCTTCATAAGTTTGAACTTCCCACGCATCAGTTTCTTTAATCAACTTGCGTAGCAATTTATTGTTCAAGTCATGCCCTGACTTATTACCAATAAATTCGCCGATTAAGCTATTACCAAGTAAATAAAGATCACCGATCGCATCAAGTATTTTATGCTTAACGAACTCATCGTCATAACGCAAACCGTCTTCGTTAAGAACACCGTCATCGTCTACAACGATCGCATTATCAACACTACCTCCGAGAGCAAGATTCATAGAACGTAAGCGTTCAATATCTTGCATAAATCCGAAAGTTCTAGCTCGACTTACTTCTTTCACAAAAGATGTGCTAGAGAAATCGATGCTCGCTTGCTGACTACGCGTTTTGAAAACTGGGTGGTCAAAGTCGATAGAAAAACCAACCTTAAAGCCCTCGAAAGGAACAAAGGTCGCTACCTTGCCATCTTCTTCAACCGTAACTTCACGAGTAATGCGAATAAACTTCTTCGCAGCATCTTGTTCTTGAATTCCGGCGGACTGAATCAAGAAAACAAAAGGCCCCGCGGAGCCATCCATAATAGGCACTTCTTCTGAGCTCAATTCGATACGACAATTATCGATACCGAGGCCAGCCATCGCTGATAGCAAATGCTCTACCGTTGCTACTTTTACGCCATTTTTAACTAGCGTAGTAGATAGCATGGTCTCACCAACATTCTCTGCGCGAGCGACTATTTCCACATTTGGTTCCAGATCCGTGCGGATGAAAACAATGCCAGAGTCGATCGGTGCGGGCTTCAAGGTCAAATATACCTTCTTACCTGAATGCAAGCCCACGCCCGTTGCGCGAATAGTGTTTTTGAGTGTGCGTTGTCTAATCATATGCGTACTTAAAATCGCCTATTGTATATTCCTATTGTTGGCCGTCTGGCCAAAAAAACAGGCGCATACTAACAGATGACCACTTGTTTCCCAAGCAGATTGTCTAAAGTGTCGTTAAGCTGTCATATTTGAGGCGTAGCATTAGTCGGCTTGTCGTCTCAAAAAAGCAGGGATATCAAGGTAGTCAACACTCGGAGCCGGCGCCACATCTTGACTTACCGCCGCGTTACCCTGAGTTTCGGCAACTGCGCGACGACGACTCACTGCTGGGCGATCCAACTTGTTGTAGTCTGTTTTACCGTCCACTGCTTTAGGCGCAGTATTATCGACAACCTTCACAGGCTTATCAGCAACACTTGAAAGACCTGTTGCAACAACAGTCACTTTAAGCTCATCGGTCATCTCATTATCAATAACCGTACCGACAACCACTGTTGCTGATTCCGACGCAAATTCTTCAACGATGCTACCTACCTCTGAGAACTCACCTAAGTTCAAATCAAGACCTGCAGTAATATTCACTAGAATACCGCGCGCACCTTGAAGGTTAATGTCTTCTAATAGCGGACTGCGAATAGCTGCTTCGGCTGCTTCACGTGCACGATTTTCACCTGACGCAGTACCTGTGCCCATCATCGCCATGCCCATTTCAGACATAACAGTTTTCACGTCTGCAAAGTCAACGTTGATCATACCAGGGCGAATAATCAAATCCGCAATACCCTGAACGGCACCCTGCAACACGTCATTTGCAGCACCAAACGCATCAAGCAAACTTGTATTTTTACCAAGAACGGCAAGTAACTTTTCATTAGGGATGGTGATCAGAGAGTCTACGTTTTCAGCAAGTTCTGCTAAACCCGAGTCTGCGATCTTCATTCGCTTACTACCTTCAAATGGGAACGGCTTAGTCACAACAGCAACCGTTAAAATTCCCATATCACGAGCAACCTCTGCCACAATCGGCGCACCACCAGTACCAGTACCACCGCCCATTCCGGCAGTGATGAAAACCATGTCAGCGCCTTTTAAAGACTCTGCAATACGCTCACGATCTTCTAAGGCCGCTTGCTTACCCACTTCTGGGTTAGCGCCTGCACCAAGACCTTTTGTTATGGTACTGCCTAACTGAATAATAGATTTCGCATCAAGGTCTTTAAGTGCTTGCGCATCTGTGTTCGCACACAGAAACTCAACACCATCAACATCGCCAGTCAGCATGTGTCGAACAGCGTTACCGCCGCCTCCGCCAACACCAACGACCTTGATCACCGCGTTTTGCGATATATTCTCAACAATCTCGAACATCACCCTATCTCCTAATTATAATTTTTCAATCTGCTAGTTGTTTCTAATACTTTTTTAGTTTTAAAAATTACCGGTAAACCAGTTTTTAAGCTTACTCACTACCCCTTCCGCCGGAGCTGATTTAGTACCCGGAATGGCACCTGCTTCTTTCTGATTCAACCCGTAAATAAGTAACCCAACACCTGTTGCATACATTGGGTTGTTTACTACATCGGACAATCCTGTCACTTTTTGTGGACTTGCTAAGCGCACAGGCATATGGAAAATTTCCTCTGCCAATTCCACAACACCCTCCATTTTTGATGTGCCGCCGGTCAATACAACGCCTGCGGCAACCAAATCTTCAAAACCACTCCGTCTCAATTCTTGTTGAACAAGAGTGAATAATTCGTCATAACGCGGCTCAACAACCTCCGCCAATGCTTGGCGAGATAAATCTCGCGGAGGACGATCCCCAACCGAAGGCACTTTGATCGTGTCACCCTCTCCCGCTAACTGCGTAAGCGCGCAGGCATACTTAATTTTTATCTCTTCAGCATTCTGAGTCGGAGTTCGTAATGCCATCGCGATATCATTAGTAACCTGATCACCCGCGATCGGTATAACGGCAGTGTGGCGAATCGAACCACCCGTGAATATCGCCATATCGGTCGTACCTCCGCCGATATCTACAACACAAACGCCTAGCTCTTTTTCATCATCCGTTAACACTGCATAGGCGGACGCCAATTGCTCAAGAATAATGTCATCGACATCTAGGTCGCACTGCTGAACACACTTCTCAATGTTCTGTGAGGCATTCACTGCACATGTAACAAGATGCACTTTTGCTTCTAAACGCACCCCCGACATTCCAAGCGGCTCTTTGATGCCCTCTTGGCTATCGATAACGTATTCTTGTGGCAATATGTGCAACACTTTTTGATCTGCAGGAATCGCTACGGCTTGTGCTGCGTCGATCACGCGATCGATATCCGCCTGCACCACTTCCCGGTCTTTCACAGCGACAATGCCATGTGAATTCAGACTCTTAATATGACTCCCCGCAATGCCAGCGTAGACAGAATGAATATTACAACCTGCCATTAATTCTGCTTCTTCTACTGCTCTCTGAATGGCATTCACTGTCGTTTCAATGTTTACGACTACACCACGTTTAAGGCCACGCGAAGGATGAGATCCAATACCCACGATCTCAACACTCCCGTCTTCGCCACGCTTACCCACGATCGCGACGACCTTCGAAGTGCCGATGTCTAACCCTACGGTCAAGCTGTCATCGAAGTTGCTTGCCATTTCTTTATCCCACAGTTCGTTATATTTTATTGGTGCACTGGGTTACCGCTGTATTGATAACCTGATGCGACTTCCAATTCTTTCCAGCGCACAGAAACACCGTTGGTGTATCGTGCATCTAATCTTTCTACCGCTGCCTGCGCATCCACTTGCAAGCCTTGATAAACCTTTAACGCTCGCTCAAGGCGGTTCTCTGTTGTATCGGTACCAAGCTCAATCACCGGACCGTTCGCCAACCCTAAGCTCCATGCGCCACGCTCATTCAACACTAACTGGTCAGCACTAAGCCCCCACGCCATTAACTTGCTTTCAATGTCGGCCATGTAAGTAAGCATTTCTGTTCGTGTTCTTAAGCTTGCCGATTCAGGACCATTAAATAATGGACGGCCATCAGCTCGCTCAGTTGTTGAGGGAGTAAACACTTCCCCTTTGCTATTTAAGTAAGACTCATGCCCCCAGTTAGCCACGGCAATTTGCTCTTGAATTTGCACACCAACCGCACTTGGCCATTTACGATGAATCACTGCAGATTCAACCCATGCCAAGGCTTCTAATTCTTTTTGAATTTGCTGAATGTCAATCGAGAAAAAACTCTGCCCAATAAAAGGTTCGAGCACATTTGATACATCATGTTTACTCAACTCATTGAATGAACTAGACACCTCGAAATGCTCTATTGGCTGATCAACCACCCCAGCAATCTGATCGCTGAAATAGGCAAATATGACGACTGATACTGACAGCGCCGCCGCAACACAATAAGCCTTCCAAACACCCTGATTTGTCAATATTTGGCGTGTACTACTCGATTTTGCTTTCATATCCATTGTGGATTTACTCATGGTTGCCGCACTCACGCTAAGCCTCCAACATGCAAAGTTTGTTTTAATACTTCTGTTACCAACTCAGGCATTTCTATTCCTTTATGCCTTGCAGCCATAGGTATCAAACTATGATCAGTCATCCCTGGAATCGTATTCACTTCTAATAACCAAAACTTGCCATTTCGATCTTGCATCACGTCCACTCGACCCCAACCTTCACATCCCAAGGCATCGAATGCTTGTTGCGATAATGACGCAATGTGTTGCTCATCTTCTGGACTCAAACGACTTGGCAAAAAGTACTCAGTTTCATCAGATTTATACTTTGCCTCGTAGTCATAAAACGTCGCTGTCGTCTTCAGACCAATAACTGGAAGAGTCTCTTCTCCTAAAATGCCGACTGTAAATTCTTTGCCATCTACCCACGCTTCAAGAATGACTTCTTGATCAAGCGCTAAGGCACTTTGTAAAGCGGCATCTAGCTGAGACTGCTCACTCACTTTTGATACACCAATTGACGAACCTTCTCTTGAAGGTTTCACCGCCATTGGAAATCCAATCAAGCTCACCAGCTGCGCGACAAGCTTAGGGTTCATTTCGTCGACATATCCGAATGTTGGTGTCGGTAATTGGCGCCCTTGCCAAAGTAACTTGCTGCGCAATTTATCCATAGCTAACGCAGAGCCCATCACACCGCTTCCGGTATAAGGAATTCCAACTGCTTCAAGAACGCCTTGAATCACTCCGTCTTCGCCGCCACGGCCATGTAACGCTAGAAACACGCGGTCATAACCCTGCCCAATCAAAGCGTTAATATCACCTTGATAATCGACTAATTCTGCTTCGATTCCAGCCTCAAGTGCCGCGCGATAAACCGCTTCACCGCTATTGAGTGATACTTCGCGCTCGGCAGAACAACCCCCACAAACGACCGCTACTTTACCTAAAGACTCAACGAGGGCTGAATCTGCGATAAACGATGTTGTCATGCCCCCTCCTTCGCTTTAAATGACTGAGCAAGGCTCAGACTAATCTGTCCTACATTACCAGCACCTTGCGTTACTACGAGGTCGTTTTCATCTAAGAGATTTAAAAGCACAGATTCGAGCTCTTCCGTATCCTCGACATAGATCGGATCTAAGCCAGAACGCTGACGGATACTTCGACAAAGCGCGCGACTATCTGCTCCTGGAATTGGCTTTTCACCCGCGGCGTAAACATCCAACATGATCAGCACATCAACCTCTGACAGGACGCGTACGAAGTCTTCATACAGGTCACTCGTTCGGCTATAACGGTGTGGTTGAAACACCATCACTAAACGTTTTTCAGGCCAACCATCGCGAATAGCTTTTATGGTCACGCCCACTTCACTCGGATGATGCCCATAGTCATCCACCAACATGAACGACTTCTCTTCAATCTGGAAATTACCTTGCAACTGGAAGCGACGTCCCACGCCTTGAAAATCTGCTAAAGCCGACAAGATTGCATCATCAGCAACGCCTTCGTCTGTTGCAACAGCAATGGCTGCCAATGCATTAAGGACGTTGTGCTCACCTGGCATTTGGAAATCAACTTCTAAATCTGGCTTATCTCCCGCACGAATCGCCGTGAAACTCGTTAATTGTCCACTTTGTCTGACATTTTCGGCTCGCACATCTGCAGACTCATTAAAGCCATAGGTAATGACTGCACGTGAGATGGATGGAATTAACTCTTCGACGACTGGGTCATCTATACACATCACGGCGGTGCCATAGAACGGAAGATTGTGCAGAAAATCTACAAAGGTTTGCTTTAGCCGACCAAAGTCTCCGCCATAGGTATGCATATGATCTGCTTCGATGTTGGTGACGACAGAAACCATTGGGGTGAGATGTAAAAAAGACGCATCGCTCTCATCTGCTTCTGCAACAAGATATCTCGACCCGCCTAACTTCGCGTTTGTGCCGGCACTATTCAGACGCCCACCAATTACGAAAGTTGGATCCATACCACCAGCGCCAAGAATCGACGCGATCAAACTTGTTGTCGTTGTCTTGCCATGCGTTCCGGCAATCGCGATACCATGACGATATCGCATTATTTCGGCCAACATCTCAGCGCGAGGCACAATCGGAATGCGCGCAGAGCGAGCTGCCATAATCTCAGGATTTTCTTCGTTGATAGCACTTGAAACAACAATGACATTCGCACCATCAACATTGCTTGCGCGATGGCCAATAAATACTTGTGTACCTAGGTTAGTTAAATGACGTGTTGTCGCACTTTCTTGAATATCAGAACCGCTAATTTCATACCCTTGATTCAGCAATACTTCTGCAATACCACACATGCCAGAGCCGCCAATTCCGATAAAGTGAATCCGCTTAATTCTGCGCATTTCAGGTATTTCAATATTCTTAGTGATTGAAACTTCAGACACGAGCAAGCCTCCCACATTCTTCCGCTAAGTCTCGCGCTGCATTTGGTTTCGCAATACTAAGCGCGGCGGCTGCCATATTTCGCATCGAGTTTTGATCTTCGAATAGAGGAACCAATACCTTGTTTAATCTCTCAGCAGTCAATTCAGATTGTGCAATCATATGCGCAGCACCTGCATCCACAGATGACTTCGCATTCAAAGTTTGATGGTCATCAACCGCATGCGGAAATGGAACGAACACTGCGCCCAAGCCCGCTGCAGCTAACTCAGAAACCGTGAGTGCCCCTGCTCTGCAAATAACAAGATCAGCCCATGAATAGGCATCTGCCATGTCGTCAATAAATTCTGTGGTTTTAGCTTGCACATCTAGTTGTTCGTACAACGATTGCGTCGCTTTTAGCTTACCTTTACCAGATTGATGGATTATTTCTGGGCGTGTGTTTTGATCTAGCAGAGCCATCGCCGCTGGTACGACTTCATTCAACTTCTGAGCACCTAAGCTACCACCTACAACCAATATGCGCGGTTGACGCGACGCATCCCATTTTTTGTCGTTACTAGACTGGTTCAACGCAACAATTTCTTCCCTAATCGGATTTCCAATTAGTGTTGCTCTCACGGCAGAACCAAAGCTATTTGGAAAAGCCTCATACACGGCTTTGGCTATCTTCGCCAAGATCCGATTCGTCATTCCCGCAACGGCATTTTGCTCATGAACGACCAATGGGCGACCAGACAATCTAGCTGCAAGGCCCCCAGGACCAGATGCAAATCCACCCATTCCCACGACCAAATGCGGCTTCACTTTATTGAGAACACCAAAAGCTTGAATTAAGGCATGCACCAAGTTGAATGGAGCCTTTAAAAGAGCAAGCTTGCCTTTGCCTCTTAGCCCGCTCACGCTAATGCCATAAAAGGGTATGCCCTGTTTCTCAATGACCGACTGCTCGAAACCACCATTAGATCCAAGCCAAGCAACATTCGCCCCTTGCTCTTGTAACTTTCTAGCCGTTGCAAGAGCAGGAAATACATGACCACCTGTTCCGCCAGCCATCATCAAATACGTTTTCATGAAGACTCTCCTATTCTTGCATGGAGGGTTTCATGATGAACGCGCAACAAAATCGCGATAGCAGCAATACTTATAATCAAACTACTTCCGCCATAACTCACCAAGGGCAAGGTCAAGCCCTTAGTTGGCAATAAGCCCATGTTCACGCCCAAGTTAATGCTTGCTTGAACGCCTAGTAGTATTGCGATGCCATATGAGAAATAAGCATGGAAAAGCAGCCCTGCTTTTTCAGCCACACGTGCAATTTTGAATGCGCGGTAAATCAACCACGAAAATAATGCGACGACGATTAAAGAACCAATCAGTCCGAATTCTTCCGCAAGAATAGCGAATACAAAATCGGTGTGAGCTTCTGGCAAATAAAACTGCTTCTGCAAGCTATTACCTAGCCCAACGCCAAGTATTTCACCTCTTCCAAAAGCAATCAGAGATTGTGTTAACTGATAACCTGCGCCAAATTGATCTGCCCACGGGTCGGTATAACCAATTAATCGCTCCATGCGATACGGTTGAGACCAAATCAAAGCCACTACGATTAATAAGCAGGCGACAACGAGAACACCGAATTGATGCAGCTTCGCACCACTCAAGAAAATCATTCCCATGAACGCAGCGCCTATTACGACGGTCGCCCCAAAATCAGGCTCGCTAAGCAAGAGGAAAGCCGCGATAGTGAGCACTAACATAGGCTTAGTAAAACCCCACCAAGACTGTCTGACTTCGTCATGACGTCGAACCAGGTATCCAGCTAGATATGCAACGAGCAATAACTTCGCAGGTTCAGAAGGCTGGATATTAATGCCACCTAAGCCGATCCAGCGTGTACTACCATTAACGGTTTTTCCGATTCCGGGTAACAACACTAGCGCTAACAAGAACAAAGAAGCGCCGAGTAAATAAAAGGCATGTTTCTGCCAGAAACTAATCGGCATCATGAACACAATCGCGCCTGCAACCAAGCCAATCAATGCAAAAGCTGCATGACGTGTAAAATAGAAGAATGGGTCATTATTTCGCACATCTGCAACATCAATCGAAGCAGACGCAATCATAATTAAACCGATCAAAAGAAGGCTTAAAGCCGAAATAATGAGCCCTTTGTCGATCATCATTACAAACTGCAACTGCTGCTGATTTAACATTCCCGCATGAGTGCTCATAATTGGGCCACCTCATCCTTGAATGCTTGGCCACGCACTTCGAAATTCTTATACATATCGAAGCTTGCACATGCTGGCGAAAACAGCACTAAATCATTACTTTCTGCTGTGTCGCTTGCCAACTGAACAGCCGCCCTCAGCGTATCTACAATCGTAACAGGAAGGATTGATTCAACGGCTTCAGCAATTACATTCGCATCGACCCCAAAAGCGATAACCGAGCGTGTAAACTCTGTGACAGGTTTTTTGAGCTCATGAAGTGTCGCGCCTTTGGCGTCACCGCCAGCGATTAATATAACCTTTCCACCATCCGCCAATTGCGGGCCATACCCAGCAATCGCTGCGGCCGTTGCGCCACCGTTAGTGCCTTTAGAGTCATTAATAAAGGTCACGCCATTAAGCTGTCTCACCCACTCACACCGATGCTCTAGACCTATGAAGTTTTTCAAGGCATTCAACATCGCATCAAATGGTAGGCCTGCCGCATACCCCATCGCGAGAGCCGCAAGTGCATTACTGTAGTTATGTTTGCCGGCGATCTTTAATTCTGAAACGTCAATGAGACTCTCAAAACCATGCATCAAGGTTGCGCCAAGGCGCTCATCTGAAAAACCAAATTTATTAAGATCTAAACTATTGAGGCCATAATGAAGGATCTTCATTCCTTGCGCTTGCAAGGGCTGGCTCAGCGCCTCATCGTCATTAACGACAACCGTTTTCGCGCCTCTAAAAATTCGCTGTTTAGCTTGTAGATAAGCCATTTTGCTGTCATAGCGATCCATATGATCTTCGCTAATATTCAGTAAACAAGCGACGTCGGCATTGAGTTTATTAACGAGCTCTAGTTGAAAACTAGACAACTCCATCACGTAAAGCTCAACGTCATCTTCGAGAAGATCTAATGCAGGAGTTCCTAAGTTACCGCCAACACGAACATTGATGCCCGCATTTGCAGCCATTTCTCCAACTAGGGTCGTAACCGTACTTTTACCGTTTGATCCTGTAATCGCGATCATTGGTGCATTTACATGTTCAGCAAACAGATCAATGTCACCGCGGACTGCTACGCCAGCTTCTTTAGCTTTTTGAATAGCAGGGTATTTCGGATCTAGACCAGGACTCAGAATCAGCTCTGAATAATTACATAAGGCATCATCAGCAATCTCTCCGAGTGAAATCGCCACATCTGGGTACATGTTTTTAACTTGGTCTAGGTTCGGCGGGTTTTGGCGGGTATCTGCCATGGAGAAAGACCGCCCAATTCGCTTTAAAAAGCGCGCACAAGATAGCCCGGTCTCACCAAGACCCAACACTAAACTATGCTTGTCAGAAGCAATCAAACTCATTCTCTTAACGTACCTTAAGTGTCGCTAAACCAATTAACACAAGAATTACAGTAATAATCCAAAAACGAACAATGACCCGCGGCTCAGGCCAACCTTTTAATTCAAAGTGGTGATGCAAAGGCGCCATGCGAAAGATTCGACGTCCGGTCAACTTGTACGAGGCCACTTGCAAGATTACGGAGATCGTTTCCATTACGAACACGCCACCCATAATGAACAATACGATCTCTTGTCGAACGATAACTGCCACCACTCCTAGAGCTGCACCTAAAGCCAAGGCGCCAACATCGCCCATAAAAACTTGTGCCGGATAGGTGTTGAACCACAAAAAGCCCAAACCGGCGCCGACCATCGCGCCACAAAATACAACGAGCTCACCGGAACCAGGGACAAAAGGAATATGCAGATAGTCTGCGAATACAGCATTACCAGATACATATGCGAAGATGCCCAACGCACCAGCGACTAGCACCGTTGGCATAATGGCTAAACCGTCTAACCCATCTGTTAAGTTCACCGCATTTGAGGTACCCACTAATACGAAATACGTCAGCACAATAAAGCCAGGGCCTAGATCAAAGATCACATCTTTGAATACTGGAATAATGAGCGCAGTTTCTTGCGGCAGTTCTGCTGTTAAATACAAGGCGAAAGCAGCAACAATCGCAGCAACAGATTGCCAGAAATATTTCCAACGAGCCGGAAGACCTTTTGAGTTTTTCTCGACCACTTTTCGATAATCGTCGACCCAACCGATCGCACCAAATGCAAGACAAACAAACAAAGTGATCCATACATAGCGATTACTAAGATCCGCCCATAACAGCGTTGCAATGCCGATGGCTACGAGAATCAAGGCACCGCCCATTGTCGGCGTACCTGCTTTACTCAAGTGAGATTGCGGCCCATCGTCACGTACCGACTGACCAATCTGACGCGTTGTTAGCTTATTAATCATATGAGGGCCGACCCACAATGCGATCAATAGCGCTGTAATAATCCCCAATATCCCTCGGAACGTGAGATATTGAAAAACTGATAGAAAACTAAAATATTCGCTGAAAACTTCAGCCAACCAGAAAAGCATTACGCCTGACCTCGCCTAAACAATTCAATAACTTCCTCAAGTGCGACAAAACGCGATGCTTTTAATAAAACTGTCGCTGGTAGGTCAGATAGTTGCGCCAATGCCTCTGCAATTTCGCTTTTACTTTCAAATACTTTTGCTTTTTCGCCGAGCTCACTCGCCATTTCCAAAGCAAAATTACCCAATAACCAAACTTCGTCCACTGGGAGTTCACTTGCGTACTGCGCAAGCTCCCTGTGCATTTCTCCTGCTAGCGAACCTAATTCGCCCATTTCACCTAAAACAGCAATACGATTGCCGCCGTGAGCTGCCAATACGTCTAAAGCCGCTTTCATCGATGATGGGTTTGCGTTGTAGCAGTCATCAATCACCGATAGATTCTCATTTAATTTAATCAGGGCCTGGCGTCCACCCTCAGGCTTAAAATTAGCTAAGCCCTGCGCGATATCTTCCATTGAAACGCGCAGAGCAATAGCAGCAGCTGCACATGCCAATGCATTTGACACATTGTGAACACCACCTGCATTTAAACTGACTCTAACGCAGTCATCTTCAAAACAGAGATCAAACACGGCTGCACTGGCATGCAATGAGATATTCTTGGCATATACATCAGCGGAATCAGACTCAATCGAATATGTAAGTACACGCTTACCATCTAATTTTTTCAGCCAAGTTTTATGAGCCTTGTCATCAATATTAACGACTGCAACACCTTCATCAGAGAGTACGTCGTATATCTCACCCTTACCTTTGACGATATTTTCATAGCCGCCAAACTCGCCAATATGTGCGGAGCCAGCATTTAACAGAATCGACACATCTGGGTGCACAAAACGCCCTAGATAAGCGATATCACCAATATGTCGAGCACCAAGTTCAATAACCGCAGAACACTGCTCTTGCTGTAATGACATTAGTGTTTTCGGCACACCAATTTCATTATTTTCATTCGCCTTAGTTGCGCCAACCTCGCCAACCATCGCCATAATCGCAGACAGCATTTTGCGTGTAGTTGTTTTGCCCGAACTTCCTGTAATTGCGATAACGGGTGCATCGAATTGATCTCGACAATATCGACCGATAAAACCTAGCGCTTCACGGCTATCGCCTACAATGAGTTGCGGTAGCGAAACGCTTTGCTTTTCCTCAACGACTATTGCAACAGCTCGGTCGCTGACTTGATCTACAAAACCGTGTCCATCGAATTGTTCACCGCGTAAAGCAAGGTATAAATCACCGTCTTTGATCGTTCGCGAATCAGTGCTAACGCCGGTAAATTCAACGTCATTGCCGATCAAAGCACCGCGCGTCATATCCCCTAACGTGCTTAAAGCCATTGATGCAATCATTTCTGCACCTCTTCAGCCAATAAGTGATCGCAACAATCGCTGTCGCTAAAATATGAGCGCACGCCATTCACTTCTTGGTAATCTTCATGCCCTTTGCCGGCGATAAGAACAACGTCATCAACTGAAGCGCTGTGATACGCATGGGAAATTGCCTGAGCTCGATCCGCGATACAAATAACATCGTCTTGATCAGAAAACACACTCGCGATTTGAGAAATAATTTGCTCGGGATCTTCAGTGCGAGGGTTATCGCTAGTAATAACGCAGACATCCGCAAATTCTTTTGCGATCAAGCCCATCTGTGCGCGCTTTCCTTGATCACGATCACCACCACAACCAAATACAACATGTATGCGTTTTGGCTCCAAATTACGGATGGTTTGAAGTACGTTCTCTAAAGCATCTGGTGTATGAGCATAGTCAACAACAAGCGCTGGTTTATCAGTAACGCGATGCAGCTCCATTCTTCCCTTAACGGCTTTTAACTGATTGATTGCATTTAACTCAATCACCGAGCACAGCTTCGCAAGTGCTACTCCTAATACCGCCATCACGTTGTAGAGGTTAAATTGCCCAAGGAGGTCACTGTTAAGATCAATAATCTTGTCAGCCACTTCTATTTTCGCTGTTGTCGTCATTCCCAACTGAAAATCTTTCACCAACACTTCGGCTGAGCCATTCAATGAGAATCGTAACTTCCGAACTTCAGGTCGCAAAGCTTGAAACATCACGCTAGCGTATTCATCGTCAGCATTAATTACTGCATAGCGCAAACCTTCGCTCGCAAACAAACGCGCCTTCGCCTTGGCATATTCAGCCATGGTCTGATGATAATCCAAGTGATCACGGCTTAAATTGGTAAACACAGCACCTTCAAATCGCACGCCATCAACACGACCTTGATCTAGACCGTGCGAGCTAACTTCCATCGCGACTAGCTCAGCACCCGCATCACGAAGATTTGCCAAGTACTTATGCACATCAACAACACTCGGCGTGGTATGGCCGGTATCAGTTAACTCCTCATCACGGGCACACAAACCATATCCTAGTGTCCCAATGACAGCAGAGGAAACGCCTAATGATGCAAAAAACTGCGCGATATAATTCACGACAGACGTCTTTCCGTTCGTACCAGTCACACCGATTACTTGAAGCTCTTCACTAGGCTTATGAAAGAACCGATGCGCAATTTCACCCACGAAATTACTTAAATTAGGAACAAACAATTCAATCGCACGACCATCCTCATGTACGGTCAGGTCATTCGCTTCGTTTGCATTACAATCAATCAGCACAGCAGCAGCACCGCGTTCGATCGCATCTTGCACATAGGTACTTGCAGGAGAATTTATACCTGGTAAGGCAAGGAATAAATCGCCTTGCTTAACTTTCCGACTATCGGAAACAAGCCCATGTATTTGAGTGTTCAATGCAGAGGGGACATGCTGTATGCCGAGCAAAAGACTTGCTAAATCCGAGTGATATTGGCGTGCTTTATTCATATCAACCGCGACCTCCTGCTAACGAAGACTCAACCTTGTTAACGTGCATAAGCTGGGAGAACTTGTCTGGTTCGACACTCAAAATTCGCATCGCACCATCTACGACACGTGAGAATATTGGCGCGGCAACTTCACCGCCGTAATATTCAGCGCCTGCAGGCGCATCAATCACAACAACGGTTGCGATTTTTGGATCATTAATTGGCGCTACACCTGCAAATAGGGCTTTGTACTCTTCTGCGTTATAACCATCTCTTCCTACTGTATGAACAGTACCTGTTTTGCCACCAACACTATAAAGAGGCACCTGCGCTCGCGTTCCCGTCCCACCTTTTTCAACCGTTGCGCGCATGGCTTTTAAGAGCTCATTCGACACAGACTCCGGCAATACTCGCTCCACAGGTTCTTTTGACTCTTTCTTGATAAGACTTAAGGATGGCTTCAATCCGCCATTCCCCAAAACCATATAGGCCTGAGCAAGCTGAAGAGCAGTCGTACTCAAACCGTAACCGTATGACATTGCAGCCAATTCAACCGGCTGCATATTGAAAGGATTAGGTAATTGCCCGATGTTTTCACCCGGAAATCCAATACCTGTACCTTGCCCCAAACCAAGCGCATAAAACGAATCCCACAAAGCCTCTGGACCCAGATCAAGCGCCAATTTACTTGTTCCGACATTACTTGATTTAGCGATCACTTCTAGCAAGCTCAAACGGCCGTAATCTCTATGATCACGTATTGAGCGACCGCCTAAACGTAAAAAACCTGGAGAGGTTTCAACACTACTGTTGAGTGCGTATTTCTCAGACTCTAGAGCCGAAGCCAAGGTCACAAGCTTCATGGTCGAGCCCGGCTCAAATAGGTCCGTAATAGCTCGATTACGCAGATGTGACACGTTGAGATTTGATCGATTATTCGGGTTGTAAGATGGCTGATTCACCATTGCTAAGACTTCACCGGTTTCGATATCTAGAACCACAACTGACCCCGCTCTTGCACGGTGGATATCTACAGCAGCCTTCAACTCTCGGTAAGCAAGATATTGCAGGCGCATATCAATCGAAAGGCTAATGTCATTACCCGACTGCGCCAGCTCTACGACACCTAAGTCTTTAATAACTTGACCGGCACGGTTCTTCAAAACACGGTGCTTACCCTCTCGACCAGTTAACCACTCGTCATACGCGAGTTCGATACCCTCTTGGCCTTTTTCATCGATATTTGAGAAGCCCACAATGTGTGAAGCGACTTCACCTGCAGGGTAAAATCGCTTGTATTCTCTGCGGCTGTAAATACCAGAAAAACCCAGCTGCAATGCTTGCTGGGCTTCGTGAGGTGCTGCTTTTCTTTTGAGATAAACGAACTGCTTGTCTCGATTACTTTCAAGCCGCCGTTTGAGCCAACGTTTATTCACTCCAAGCGCGGCGGCAAGCTGAGCATATTCTTCATCCCCAAGTTTGACTTGGGTTGGATTTGCATAAATGGTTTCGACCGCTGCACTTATTGCCAGAGGCTCACCATATCGGTCAGATATTGTGCCTCGGTGTGCATCTAAGCGCTCAAGACGAATGGAGCGCACATCGCCTTGATGCGATAAAAAGCTTTGTTCGAAGATGTGCAAGTGCACAGCCCGACCCATCAAGGTCAAAACAACCAAGCACAAAATCGCAAGTAACGCATAATAGCGCCACATTACAATATGTGTGTTTGTTAAAGGCTTATCACTCACTTCGATATCCCAATTATTGTACTAACTCGATGGCGCTTACATTAGGTAGCACCATTTCTAATTCTTGCGTCGCGACGCTTTCAATCTGCCCTGGAGAGGCAAATGCACTCTGCTCTAAAAGCAACTGCGCCCATTCCAACTGAAGCTGATCATTACGCTCTTGAAGCAAAGCTTGCTCAGCGAATAGTTCGCGTGAAATATGCGACGAATACACAACACCAAGTGCCGTTAATGTCATTACCAACACCAAACCCATCGACAGCAACAATTCTTTGACCGGCAACACTTGCCAGATAGCTTGAAGTCGCTGAGCAACCCCGTCTTCACTGAGACCTGCATCAAACAGAGGCTTAACAGTGCCTTTTAAGGATTCAGCATGTCGCGCACGCAGGAAAAATCTTAAGTATTCATTCATCACTCAGCTTCTCCAACACGCGCATCACTGCGCTACGGGATCGTGGATTTTGTTCAATCTCTTCTTTGCTCGGCTTAATGGCCTTACTCATCAACTTAAACCGTCGCGTTATATCACTTTCTAAAACAGGGACGCCCGGTGGCGGCTCATCCCCTTTCGCTAATTTTTTCATCGCCCGCTTGACCATTCGATCTTCCAGTGAGTGAAAGCTAATAACCACAAGGCGACCACCTACTTTCAATGCACTCACAGCGCACTCAAGGAACAACTCTAAATCAGCTAATTCTTTGTTAATCTCAATACGTATTGCCTGAAAAGCTCTCGTCGCTGGATGCTTATGCTTCTCCCATGCGGGATTCGCTTCAGACACAATATTTGCAAGCTTCAAGGTGGTATCAATGACTTGCTTAGATCTCGCCTCGACGATTGCAGCAGCTATGCGCTTAGCAAAACGCTCTTCACCATAATCTCTTAGTACACGCACCAACCCTTGCTCTTCGACTTCTGCGAGCCACTGCTGAGCACTAACACCAGCACTGGTATCCATGCGCATATCAAGAGGGCCGTCGTTCATAAAACTAAAACCTCGATCAGCTTCGTCCAACTGCGGTGACGAAACACCTAGATCAACCAATACTCCATCTGCCAACTCATCACCACGCTTAGCTAAATACAGTGGAATATCGACAAACGAGCCATGCTCTATCTCAAAACGGGCGTCTTCATCATGAAGTTTGTTTGCAACCTCAATAGCAGCTAGATCTTTATCAACTCCAACCAAACGCCCTGATTCTGACAAACGACTTAAAATGAGACGGCTATGCCCACCTCTGCCAAAGGTTCCATCAACATATAGTCCTTCTTCATTGCCTATAAGCGCATCAACGGCTTCATTAAGAAGCACTGTAATATGGGCAGAGTCAGTCATAGCTATAGCGACAAGTTATTTAATTGTTCTGGAATATCATCATCAGACTCGTCAGCATCAAGCCAATCAATCCAACGTTGCTCACTCCACAATTCAAATTTCTTACCTTGACCAATCAACATGGTTTTCTTTTCAAGCCCAGCATATTCGCGCAGAGGCGTAGGCAAAAGAATGCGTCCATTTGCATCCATTTCTAATGGCGTTGCATAACCGATCATGAGTCGCTGAATTCTTCGAGAGGCTTTATTGAAACTAGGAAGTGCTTCGAGTTTAGGAAGAAGCTCTTGCCACTGATTTTCTGGATAAACCAACAAGCAACGCTCTTCGGTATGTGCAGTCACTACCACACGGCCACCACAAAAAGACGAAAGCGATTCCCGAATCTTCGTCGGAATCGCCATACGACCTTTTGCGTCCATGTTGATTGCGTGGCTGCCTAAAAACACCCTTCAAACCCCTGAATTATTATAATTTGGTAAAAAATACCAAAAAAACCCACCTTTCACTACTTTTTCCCACTATAGAAACTCAATAGTGCTAAATCAAGCAAATTTCGTAAGCAAAATGAGGGAAAGCAGCACCGTTAAAGGGGTTTGAGGAGATGAACCGGAGAAAAACAACAAGTCGCGAAGTGTTTTTTTCAATTATTTCAGTAGCATAAAGATCTATTCTAGAAATTACTTTAAGTTTAAGAATGTTTTGAACGATTAAGGAAAGGAAAGAAGGGAGTTCAACTATAAAGAGGAATTTTGAGCTTGCCTATAAGCCGGGTTCTGTCGAGGACAATCATTCATCTAGGCCTGACGTCACCATCAGGCTCAAGCAACCTACCCAAACCCAGCGCGAGCCACACCTTAGGGTTTCTATTTGGTCTTGCTCCGAGTGGGGTTTACCATCGCCACGAACTGTTACCAGTCGCGCGGTGCGCTCTTACCGCACCTTTTCACCCTTACCAACAATGCTGGCGGTATACTTTCTGCTGCACTTTCCGTAGGCTCGCGCCCCCCAGGGATTACCTGGCACTCTGCTCTATGGAGCCCGGACTTTCCTCTTCTCGAAAGAAGCGATTGTCCAGCAAGCTCGGCACGTAGTGTAATCACTAACAAATAGATCGCAAGTTTTTAATTGGCAATAAACAGGTAAGCGCGCTAGAAGAGAGGCTTAAACTCGTCTCTCACTGCTGTTCTTCGATTGGAATTGGCTGAATCAACGTTGAACACATAAGCATCCCCCGCATTTCGATCAAAATCATTCGGATCAACATTAATCGACGCGCGGCGATCGAAATCTCTATCTAAAACAAACCTAGTAGGGCCAAGCTCATTAGAACGCGCCTCGAACAAACGATCGACTCGATTTACCTCAAAATCTGGCTCGTCAGTTTCACCCTCAGGGTCATCTGCATTGATCACAGTTTGAATAGCAGCAGACTCTTCTTGAACGGCCTGTTCGATTACCGCAGCAGGCAACTCATCAACGAAACCCACCTCAAACCCAGAGCCTGATGAATTGCGCCGCTCATCAGCCCAAGCCTCAACCTGATCAGCTAAAGCAGAATCCAAAGGAGCACTTCCTTGGTCTTGCCCATCAACATCACCGTCTCGAAAAGGTAGCGACTCGTATCCATCTATTGTTATACCTGCCGCCGGAGAGCCCGCAACATTCAAAAGAGCCTCAGCAGATTCTGCCGATACAGCAGACACGGAATCTAGCGCTCCTTCGGATAGCAAATCAAAGGCATATGAATTTTTAAGAGGAACGAAAACAAAAAGAATAATGCCGACACGGCAAGAACAACACTTAATGCATCGGCAGAGATCAATCATGAGCTCACCTCGCAATATTTATTTAGACCAGAGTTTGGTTCAATTTTTGACTTTTAACAAGGAACGAACACTAATTTTCTACTAGCAGCTTATATAGATCTTTTTTATTCAAGGCATAATGCTCAGCCACAAGAGAAGCCGCTTTTTTGGGAGGCAATTCTTTTGCCAAAGACAAAAGTAAAGCACGTGCCTCTGGCGTTATTTCGCTAGAAGCATCACTCTCCTGAACACCTTCAACCAAAAGAACGAACTCACCACGACGCTGGTTTTCGTCTTCATTCAAGCTCGACAAAACGTCTTCAACGGTACCAACAAGAAAAGTTTCAAACGTTTTCGTTAACTCACGAGCCAAACATATATTTCTAGCCGGCAACTCGTCACACAGAGCTTTCATCGTATCCATAATTCGATGGGTCGATTCGTAAAATATCGTTGTCCGTTGCTCATCGACCAATGCTGCCAACTGTTCTCGCTTCGCTTTTTGCTTAACAGGTAAGAAACCTTCGAAGGAAAATCGAGCACTCGCGACCCCAGATGCACTTAGTGCGGCAATCAACGCACATGCACCCGGAACAGGTAAAACCTTTACACCCTGTGCCCGCGCCTGAGACACCAGCACATAGCCTGGATCTGAAATCAGGGGCGTGCCTGCATCAGAGACCAACGCTACGCTCTTTCCTTGATTAACCAAACCAACGAGCTGATCAACCCGTTCTCGCTCATTATGCTCATGCAGGGAGAGCATTTCTTTCTGAATACCTAGATGAGACAACAACTTCTTTGTATGCCTTGTATCTTCCGCCGCGATCAGATCGGCATTCCCAAGAACTTCGATCGCTCGCTGAGAAATATCGCCTAAATTACCAATAGGTGTGGCAACAATATAAATAGCGCTTTCCAAATTTGTTATCCTCGCTCTAGAATTACCGTATGATAACAGCTTCGTTCCTCCTACTGCATTCAACATGATTAGAATACCCCTAAGATTTCTGACGCTCTCACTCTCAATTGGCTTAATCATTGCCGGGTGCAGCAGTCAGCCCAAGACCATAACTGGCGGGAAATCTCCTGAACAAGAAATCAAACCTTTAAGCGTTGGAGAACAGTATCTTCAAGATGCAAAAGCGCAAACATCCGAAACCCAAAAGAATCGATATTATTTAAACGCTGCACAAGCCTTTCTTGAGCAAGGCTATTACACACAAGCGCAACATGCTTTACAGAACGTACAAACGCAGAGCTTAACATCAGACGAAATTTCCACTTATAACCTGACGTTAATTGAAACATCTCTTCAAACAAATAATGTCGAAACTTTAAAAACAACGCTAGACGACCTCCAGGTCGATAGCATCCTCAGAACTAGCCTGTCTCAGCAAGAAACTATCGTTCGCTTACTTGCGACGGCATATAGCAAAATAAACCGCCCTTTGGATGCAGCAGTACTCCTATCAGATTACCAAGGCGTCTTTGGCTATCAACAGAGCGCGCAGCTTAGCGAGGAAATTTGGTTACTACTCCAAAGAACCGAATTAAACGACCTCGTCGCATTTCAAGAAGATGGCCATCTAGATAACACCATCGCTTGGGTAGATCTCGCAAAACAACTCAAGTTTTCGACGGCAAGTATCGACGAGCAATACACTCTTCTTACAAACTGGCTCAACCAAAACCCTCGCCACCCAGCTACTGACAACCTCCCTTTTGAACTTGAAGCACTAATTAAGCTTCCTGAAACGGCGCCCAATAAAATTATTCTGGCGCTGCCATTTAGCGGGCAATTTGAAAATATTGGCATTGCTATTGCCGACGGGTTCTTGGCTGCGAACTTTATTGCACAAAAACCAATCAGCATCGAGGCATTTGATACGAACCGCCAAACAATCCCTTCGTTATATAACCAAGCAATCGATAACAGTCCGAACACACTTATTATTGGTCCGGTTGTAAAATCAAACATTCAACAACTTAATGATTTGACGGAATTGCCTATTACGACCTTGGCGTTAAATTCCTCAGATGGAACACTCATCAATGACGAGTTATATTTCTTCGGACTTGCTCCAGAACACGAATTAGCCCAAATCGCTAACCGATTAGTAGAGCAAGGCTTGAACCGCGTTGCGATCATTCGCGATGCCACAAGCCGTGGGTCACGTTTAACAAGTGCTTTCTACGAACTATTTGAGAAGCAAGGTGGAAACATCGTTGCACAAGCTGCCTATGGCAAGGAAACCTCTCTCTCTGACGCAGTTGCAGCGCTTCTATCTACCGACACAAGCAAGAAGCGTAGCAACGCAATAGCGCGGCTTACCGGCTTAAAACTTGAGACCCGCCCCGAACGACGTCGTGATATTGATGCAATTGTGTTACTCGGAAACAATCAGAACGCCAAACGCATCAATCCGCTCTTTGCATTCAACTTCGCTGATGACATTCCGGTGTTCGCCACATCAAGTATCCACGAACCGAACAGTACTGACACGAACAATGACCTATCTGGAGTCCAATTTATAGATATCCCGTGGGCTTTTAATAAAACAGATCAAATTAAGCTACAAATCGATGCCTCGCGAAAGAATATCGCAGCACAATACATGCGCTTTTACGCTTTAGGCGCCGATGCGTATGCACTATCGCCACGCTTAGCGTTGCTCCGCGAGATCCCAAATAGCTTTGTTCAGGGACGAACAGGGAAACTCGCTATTGACGACGATGGATCAATTATCCGAAGACTGCAATGGGCTAAATATCAAGGCGGGAAAGCTATACCAATTAATTAATTCATGTATCAGGGACGATATAAATGAACAACAAGGGAACGAAATACGAGCGATTGGCAGAAAAGCATCTATTGAAGAACGGACTAAAACTTATTGCCCGCAATTATTCATGCCGCCTAGGAGAAATCGATCTTATAATGCGCGATCACCACGCGATTGTATTTGTCGAAGTTCGTTATCGTAAAACCGATACCTTTGGCAGTGCGCAAGAAAGTATCAACAACCCAAAGCAAGCGAAACTAGTAAAAACTGCCTTACTTTACATGCAACAGCACAAACTATTTGATAGCACCTGTCGTTTCGATACCGTCACATTCGACACACATGAATGCAAACAGCCTATCAACTGGATTAAATCAGCATTTGGAGCACATTAGTACCAATGAACGACCTTTCCCCAATTGCCAAATATTTGTGCGACCAAATCGATATCGCCTCAGAGCACATTACGAGCATTGCATCAGAAACCGATCACGCAAGCACCTTAATCGTAGACGCCCTACTTAATGACAAAAAGCTCTTAGTATGCGGCCTTGGGTTTGCTAACCCGATTGCACAAATCATTAGTTCTGCCTTTATGGACCAATATGAATTTGAGCGCCCAGGCTTCCCTGCAATCAATATCGGTTTAGACAGCCTAAATAGCGACACGTCATCTGCCAATATGATCGCTAAACAGATTCAAGCAATGGGAATGGAAAGTGATGTATTAGTATTAATCAGTATCGGAGATGAACACAAAAGTTTCGAGGAAGCCCTAACAACAGCACAAGAGAAAGGAATCAAAACACTGCTCATTAATGGCTCCGAAGATGCGACAAACTATATGACTGATGCCTTGATCAAGCTACCAACAAATTCCATCTCGAACGGACTTCAGTTGGCGATATTTGCCTGCAACGCTCTTATAAAATCTGTTGAATCGAAGCTATTTGGCGCAGCCTTATAAAGGCTTACTTAACTATCTTCAAAGATGGCTTCTGAGGTGAAGAACCCTGCTCTTGTACCGGCTCTTCATCGAATGGTGGCGGCTCAGGTGCACCTGGCTCCGCACCAAAAACCATGCCTTGGCCATTCTCTTTTGCATAGATTGCCATGACAGCAACTACTGGGATATATACCTGCATCGGAACACCACCAAAACGAGCTTGAAACTCAATTGCGGCATCTTCGATAAGTAAATTTGTTACAGCGCTAGGACTGATGTTGAGGATGATCTGACCATTAGTTACATAATCTTCAGGCACATGAACGCCCTGAATACCGGCATCCACTACCAAATACGGTGTTAGGCCGTTATCAATAATCCATTGATTTAATGCACGAACCAGGTATGGCCTACTTGGGGTCACACCATCCTCCTTGTATGCTAGTGACTAGTGACGCATTTCTGCTTCAACTTCAGACAAACTCTCTTGGAATGACTCACGAGAGAACATCTGATCCATATAACGTAATATCGGCTTAGCTGCTGGCTCTGACAACTCAATGCCTAGCACAGGCAAACGCCACAACAAGGCCGCAATGCAGCAATCTACAATCGTAAACTCTTCACTCATAAAGAAAGGCTTATCAGCAAAAATTGGTGCTGTTGCCAAAAGACTTTCTTTGAACTCTTTACGCTTTTCATTTGCAGATGAAGATTCTGGATCCGCTAGGATAGAGTCAACAAGAGAGCACCAGTCTTTTGAAATTCGGTACATCATTAGACGACTCTGCGCGCGTGCTACTGGGTAGACAGGCAACAATGGAGGATGAGGGAAACGCTCATCTAAATACTCCATCATGATATCAGCTTCATACAATACAAGATCACGATCTACCAATGTAGGCA
This sequence comes from Oleiphilus sp. HI0067, assembly GCF_001635735.1. Lineage (NCBI taxonomy): Bacteria > Pseudomonadati > Pseudomonadota > Gammaproteobacteria > Oceanospirillales > Oleiphilaceae > Oleiphilus > Oleiphilus sp. HI0067. The sequence continues at coordinate 10,872 of NZ_LWFI01001055.1, read as the reverse complement.
ATTCATTGTATGGGTTATGATCAGCTAACTCTGCAGGCTTTTCATCTGGATCGACATCAATAATATCTACTGCCACACCTTTTTCGGCGAGAACGATACGGACTCGGTGGCTATAGTGGCTTGCACCATCAGAAAAAAACGTCATCGACGACCGTTTGGTCACAACGCCCATACAAGAGCTCCTTATAAATAGAACGCATCGAAAATTCGATACATAGAATACAAAACTGCCAGAATTATACACACTTATCAAAGCGCGTCATAATTCAACACACGTTATAACAAAAAAGGCCGTTAGCGTTTGCCAACAGCCTTATAGCTACTTAGATAGACTTAGTGGATATCGCGCCAGTACTCTTTATTCAAGAAGTAGACGAACACAAAGAAGAACGCCAAGAAGACAAGCACGTATAATCCCATACGCTCACTTTCTATCCGTGACGGCTCACCGACATACTCAAGGTAATTTACCAAATCATAGATGGCTTCGTCATACTCAGCTGGCGTCATAGAACCTTCCGACTTATATTCTTGACAGCCACTACTCTTAACGATGTTACCTGAAAGAGGATCAACTTCAGTATCAATACCCATAAGTGGTGGCTCAGCACACATACCCTGCAGGTCTGCTAGAACATGTGGCATACCGACATCTTTGAATACGACATTATTTACCCCATATGGACGCGAAGGATCTGCATAAAAACCACGCAAGTAACTATACAACCAATCTGGCCCCCGTAACCGCGCCACCAACGTCAAGTCAGGCGGTGGATTGCCAAACCAAGCTTTCGCTTGATCTTTATCCATAGAGGTAGTCATCAATTGACCGATCTTAGCGTCGCCCTCAAGTAGATTTTCTTCAAAAATCTCTTTTGGGATACCTAAGTCATTTGCAGAACGTTCATAGCGCGAGTACTCAAGCGAGTGGCATCCAAAACAGTAATTAGTAAACAACGCCATCCCACGCTGCATAGACTCTTGATCACGAATATCAGTATCAATATCATCAACAGGAGCCGCCGGTCCAACAGCTGCCAATACACTGTTCACACTAATTGTGAAAAATAACGTAGCAACGAGCTTAATCATTTCATTGTCACCCTTTCTGGTACAGGCTTAGTTTTCTCAATACTTGTATACCAAGGCATAAGAATGAAATAAGCGAAGTAAATAACAGTCAAGACCTGAGCAAGCAAAGTTCTACCTGGAGTTGCTACCACAACACCCAAGTAACCAAGAATGCAGAACGAAATGATAAACAACACAAGAGCAATCTTACTTAAGTTGCCTTTGTAACGCATTGAACGCACCGGGCTACGATCTAACCATGGCAATACGAACAAAATTGCAATTGCCGCACCCATCGCCACAACACCCAAGAACGCATCCGGAACAGCACGCAAGATTGCATAGAATGGCGTGAAGTACCATACAGGCGCAATGTGATCAGGCGTCTTAAGAGCATTCGCCGGCTCAAAATTAGGCTTCTCTAAAAAATAACCACCCATTTCAGGGAAGAAGAAGACCACCGCGCAGAATACGAACAAAAATACAACAATACCGACCATATCGTGCACTGTGTAGAAAGGATGGAAAGGAATACCATCTTTTGGGATACCGTTTTCATCTTTGTCTTTCTTAATATCGATACCATCCGGGTTATTAGAACCAACCTCATGAAGCGCGAGAATATGCAACACAACCAACGCAAGAATAACGATTGGTAACGCAACAACGTGAAGAGCAAAGAAACGGTTTAAGGTAATGCCTGAAATCAGGTAGTCACCACGAATCCACAAAGCCAACCCTTCACCGATGTATGGAATTGCACCAAAGAGGTTAACAATTACCTGAGCACCCCAGTAAGACATCTGTCCCCAAGGTAATAAGTAGCCCATAAATGCTTCGGCCATAAGAGCTAGGTAAATAGTCATACCAAAGATCCAGACCAACTCACGCGGCTTTTTGTACGAACCGTACAGCAGACCTCTGAACATATGCATATAAACAACAACAAAAAATGCCGAAGCACCTGTTGAATGCAGATATCGTAACAACCAACCATATTCAACATCACGCATGATGTATTCAATAGACGCAAATGCACCCTCTGCTGAAGGGTTATAACTCATTGTTAGCCAAATGCCAGTTAAAAGCTGGTTAGCTAAAACAACAAACGACAATACGCCGAAGAAGTAAAAAACATTAAAATTCTTTGGCGCATAATATTTACTCATATGCTTTTCAAAAGCATTGACGACCGGTAAACGCTCGTCAATCCATGAAATTAGCTTTTGCATTACGCAGCCTCCTCATCAACACCAACCATAATTGTGGCATCATCAAGATACTTATATGGTGGTACAACTAAGTTAGTTGGCGCAGGAACACCTTTAAATACGCGACCTGCTAAATCAAAACGTGAGCCGTGACACGGACAGAAGAATCCGCCCATCCAGTTTTCATCAAACTCTTGAGGCTCAACTTCAGGAACAAACTGGGGAGAACAACCTAGATGAGTACAAATACCAACTAGCACTGCGTACTCTGGTTTAGTTGATCGATACACACCTTTCACATACTCAGGCTGCTGAGGCACTTCTGACATTGGGTCACGCAGACGGTCAGCTAACTTATCTAAGTTATCTAACATCTCTTGAGTACGACGAATAACCCAAACTGGCTTACCTCGCCATTCAACAGTCATACGCTGACCCGGCTCCAACTTACCCACCGATGCTTTAACTGGCGCACCCGCAGCTTTTGCTTTGGCACTTGGATTCCATGAGGCCACAAACGGGACTGCAGCACCTATCGCACCAACACCCCCAACCACTGAAGTCGCACCTATCAAAAATCTGCGACGGCTCGCATTAACGTCGCCTTCACTCATACAGGCTTCCCCCGAAAATAAAAATAATACTCATATCTTATTATTTGTAGCCCCTAGCGCTTTAGCCACCAAGAACTTTTAGAGCACTAAATACCTTACCCACACAAAAGGTAGGGCATGTCCTAAAAGCCACAAATAGTAATTAAATTAAGATAGGCCATCAACAACTTTAATCGATTTGTTGACAGTTAAATGTTCGGCTAAAAAAAAGCGCCTGACAGCAAATACCGACAGGCGCTTTTTAATATACTGCATATTAACGCTTAGAGAACTGAGGACGTTTACGCGCTTTGCGTAGACCAACCTTCTTACGTTCAACAGCACGCGCATCACGTGTTACCCAACCTGCTTGACGAAGCGGGCTACGCAATGACTCATCATACTCAATCAAAGCACGGGCAATACCGTGACGGATAGCACCAGCTTGACCTGTAGTACCACCACCTTTAACAGTTACTTTAACGTCTAGTTTGTCAGCCATTTCGACCAACTCAAGAGGTTGACGAACAACCATTTGAGCAGTTTTACGACCAAAAAACTCGTCTAGAGGACGGCCATTAACTTCAATTTGACCAGAACCAGACTTTAAGAACACTCGTGCCGCCGAAGTTTTACGACGACCAGTACCATAGTTATATGTAGTTGACATAATCGCCTTCCGTTAAACTTCTAGATCTTTTGGCTGCTGAGCAGTGTGCGGATGCTCGTTACCCGCATACACTTTCAACTTCTTGAACATTGCACGACCAAGTGGACCACGTGGCAACATGCCTTTTACCGCACCTTCGATTACACGCTCAGGAGCTTTATCAATCAATTTTTCAAAAGAAATTGATTTCAAGCCACCAATGTAACCTGTGTGATGGTGATAAATCTTGTCACTTGCTTTTTTACCAGTTACGGCAACTTTCTCAGCATTAACAACGACAATGTAATCGCCTGTATCAACGTGAGGAGTGTATTCTGGTTTATGCTTGCCCCGCAAACGGCGCGCGATTTCGGTCGACAAACGACCTAGTGTTTTGTCTGTAGCATCAACTACATACCAGTCACGTTTTACCGATTCTGGCTTTGCACTTAACGTTTTCATTTAATTCGCCTTTAACTCTTCCGAGTAACCTAAAACTGTACACATTTTTGTGTCAGCATTTCTATCTAATGCCTTGCCAATTCGAGACGGGGCTGACTCTGAAGAATTGTCCGGCAATTTGAGGGCGCGAATTATAAAACACATTAACGAACAATTACCAGCTTTTTTTATTTATTTATCTAGAGCTAAAAAACAACTTCTGGCAGTTATTTTGAAGGACGTCAGCAAGACTCTCTTTATCAAGTTGTTTCATTTCTGACAGCTCACTCAGAATCTCTAGAATGTCTAATGGACTCCCTTGACGTTCGGGATTGCCAGGCAAGTACATATCCGGAGAATCCGTTTCAATTAGTAGCGCATCAACAGGCATGCGCTTAAACGCATCATAGGTTTTACCCTTATTTCTCTTGATCACACCACCAACGCCAAGATGCAAACCTTGATCAACAAACTGCTTAGCCTGCTCGTAACTGCCAGAGAAGGCATGAACCACACCCCAGTGCAAACCGCACTTTTTAACCAAATCTAAAACTTCTTGATGTCGCCTGACCGAATGCATGATCACCGGCTTGTCTAGCTTTCCCGCCAACTCGAGCTGCATTTCAAATATATTGAGCTGCTGCTCAAGATTATCAAAACGCGCATCTAAGCCACATTCTCCGATCGCAATAAAATGCTTTGACAGTGCTTGCAACTGATCACTTAACAAGTCATTTGATAAACTCTCTTGCGAAATAAAACAAGGATGGACTCCCAAAGCCACATGCATTATTTCGGGATACTTTTCAGATAAACCAAGCAATTCTTTCCAGTCAGAAGAATTTGTTGCTGGCACAACAAATCCAACCACACCATTCGAATGAGCCTGTTCGATTAATGTTGCGATATTCTGACGCAGAGGAGGGAAATTCAAATGGCAGTGCGTATCAATGAGTCGAACTGCCATATAGATCAATGCTCTCGTGTTTGACGGAAGTTCACGTCTGGATGACGCTCTGTCGCTAACTGCAAGTTAACCATAGTCGGCGCAATATACGTTAGATTATCACCACCATCTAAGGCTAAGTTGTCGTTGCATTTCTTTTTGAATTGCTCAAATGCCGCAGTATCATCACTATCGACCCAGCGTGCGGTCGCGACAGAAATTGGCTCATACATCGCGTCCACTTTGTACTCAGCTTTCAACCGATGTACAACAACATCAAACTGAAGCACACCTACCGCACCAACAATCAAATCATTATTAGCTAAAGGCCTGAATACCTGAACGGCGCCCTCTTCAGAGAGCTGTATTAAACCTTTATTCAATTGCTTCGCTTTCAGCGGATCCTTTAAACGAATTCGACGAAATAGCTCGGGCGCGAAATTTGGAATGCCCGTAAATCGGAACTCTTCACCTTCGGTAAACGTATCACCTATCTGAATTGTTCCATGATTATGCAAACCAATAATGTCGCCAGCATAAGCATTCTCGGCATTCTCACGATCTCCAGCCATAAAGGTTACAGCATCTGAAACTCGGACATCTTTACCGATACGAACATGCCGCATCTTCATTCCTTTACTGTATTGACCCGAGCAGATCCTCATGAAAGCAATGCGATCTCGATGCTGAGGATCCATATTCGCCTGGATTTTGAACACAAAACCAGAAAACTTGTTTTCTTCTGCCTCTACCTCACGCACATCAGTTGCACGTCCTTGCGGCTTAGGAGCCCACGAAGTAAGGCCGTCGAGCATGTGATCCACACCAAAATTACCTAACGCCGTGCCGAAATAAACGGGGGTCAATTCGCCAGCTAAGAAGAGCTCTTGATCAAATTCGTGAGAAGCCCCCTGTACTAAATCAATTTCGTCTCGAAGATCTTGAGCATACCCGCCTAGTTTTTCATCAAGCAGTGGGTTATCCAATCCTTCGATAACCTCCGAATCCTGGATTCTGTGCCCTTGACCAGTTTGATATAGCACCGTCTTATCTTCGTAGAGATGATAAACACCCTTAAACTCTTTACCACACCCAATTGGCCACGTGATAGGCGCGCAAGCGATCTTTAGAACATCCTCTACTTCATCCATGAGCTCAATAGGATCACGAATATCCCGATCAAGCTTATTCATAAACGTAACAATCGGCGTATCGCGTAAGCGAGTAACCTCCATCAATTTGATAGTCCGCGCCTCAACACCTTTAGCTGAGTCAATAACCATGAGGCAAGAGTCAACGGCAGTAAGGGTTCGATACGTGTCTTCTGAGAAATCCTCGTGTCCAGGCGTATCTAGCAGATTTACTAAGCAGTCATTAAACGGGAACTGCATAACAGAAGTCGTGACAGAAATACCACGTTCCTTTTCCATTTCCATCCAATCTGACTTAGCATGCTGACCACTTTTTTTACCTTTAACTGTGCCCGCCTTTTGAATAGCCTCCCCAAATAGCAACACTTTTTCGGTAATCGTTGTTTTACCAGCATCAGGGTGGGAAATAATCGCGAACGTTCGTCGCTTATCTATTTCTGGAAGGCTCATAATATTCCTAAAGAAAATTTACTATGCATATGCATCCAAACGCATATCCAAGGTCATCAGTACAGCGTCTTCACGCCCATTCGGGGCGGGATAATACCCTTTTCTTAAACCAACTTCATTAAAGCCTTCAGATTGATACAACCCCATAGCCCTATGATTAGATGCGCGAACTTCTAAGAAAAACATAACGCACTTTTTCTCCCGCGCAACACGAATTAAGGATTGTAAAAAAAGACGGCCAAAGCCTTTTCCAGCGTAGCGCGGATCTACACAAATATTAAGTAAATGCGCCTCATCTAAGACATATGAAACAATGGCGTGACCGATGGTGTGCTGACCCGAGATCAAAAGTACGCAATCGTTCTTGTCATTCAAACAGTCTTCGAAATTTTTGCGCGTCCAAGGAATGTCGTAACTCGCGGTCTCGATTTGCATAACCTTTTCTAAATCAGCCTCGACCATATCCCTTAGGCTGATGTCATTATGCGAAGGCCCGTGATACATGCAAAGTTTACTATATGATATCAGCCCATAACTGAGCTTTTAGTAAAGGATTACGGATACAGTCACTTAAAGACACTGAAGAACTTAAGATCATTGAGCCTGCAGTGCATTTAGCGATCGATCTAACGCACCCCTCACTCAAACTCACACCGAGAACGACTGTATTAATCGTCGCGTCGTTAATCATCTTATCGGAGAATTGCTGTAATGCACCGGCTAGCAAACGATCCGTATTAGATGCCTCAGCCTGAAATGAAAAAACAGGCCAACGAAAATTGCCTACAAAATTTAAATCGCTTCGACTTTGAAACCGCGCAATGACCAATGATGTAGCGATAGCAAAATCATTTAATTGAGAATCAGAACCAAAGCTAAGCAATCGGACATCGTCGCTTTGATATACATTTAGAGAAAACACTGAGGGCAAAGCATTAACGAGCGCAAGATCTTCTGCTTTTACTTCAACACCAGGTTCTATACTTGCATTCCGCTCACTTACACTCTCGACCTCTAGCATTTGAGGCGTTGAGTTTGAAATTTCAAGTGACGCACTCTGCTCTTCGAGACTTTCTAGAACGGTCTCCTTTTTTTCTTTAGCAAACTTACTTGCATTAACAGGAAGCTGATCAAGGTCATTAGCCCAGTCAGCTTGATCACTAAAAGTAGGGGATGGAGCAGCATTAAGCAGTTTATGGGCGTACCAGGTTTGCACCCCCATCATATCCAAATAACTAGCTTGCTGCCCCTGACGCGTCACCGCTTATACATCTCCTTGAGGATGCTGTCGCTCGTCAGCACTTTCCATAAGATTCAAAGCATTGATATATGCTTTTGCAGATGCAATAACAATATCAGTATCTGCGCCTAGACCGTTAACAATGCGACCACCACGTTCAACACGAACTGTGACTTCACCTTGCGAGTCTGTACCGCTTGTTATGTTATTAACAGAATACAACTGAAGATTGATGCCTGATTGAGCAAGCTTTTCGATAGCTGAATACGTAGCGTCAACCGGGCCACCACCCTCAGACTCGGCACTTACCTCTTCGCCATCAATTTTCAAGGTAACTTTCGATACGGGACGAACACCTGTTTCAGAAGCAACTGACATACAAACTAGTTCGTATTTTTCTTCCTTAGGTTTACTTACCGAATCACTTACTAACGCATGTAAATCCTCATCAAAGATTTCATGCTTTTTATCAGCTAATTCTTTGAATGCAGCAAATGCAGCATTTAATTCACTTTCAGACTCTAAAGCGATTCCTAATTCTTCTAAACGTGTACGAAACGCGTTACGTCCAGAAAGCTTGCCCAACACCAAACTATTCGTATGCCAGCCCACTGCTTCTGCCTGCATAATTTCGTAGGTTTCGCGATGCTTTAACACGCCGTCTTGGTGAATACCCGACTCATGAGCAAACGCATTAGCACCAACAATCGCCTTATTTGGCTGCACAGGGAAACCTGTAATTGACGATACTAATTTAGAAGCAGGTACAATTTGCGTCGTATCAATTCCAGTCTCTACATCAAACAGGTCAGAACGAGTGCGCACAGCCATCACGACTTCTTCAAGCGATGCGTTGCCCGCACGCTCACCTAAGCCGTTAATTGTACATTCAACCTGACGAGCACCTTGAGCAACTGCAGACAATGAGTTCGCAACCGCCAATCCCAAATCATTGTGGCAGTGAACAGAGAAGATAGCCTTGTCAGAATTTGGAATACGCTGGATCAATTGGCCGATCGTATTGCCATATTGTTCGGGAATCGCATAACCAACTGTGTCAGGAATGTTAATCGTAGATGCGCCCGCATCAATTGCGGCTTCAATGATACGACATAAAAAATCAATCTCTGAACGACCAGCATCTTCGCAAGAAAATTCAACATCATCAGTATGTGAGCGCGCTCGTTTTACTGCGCGAACAGCTTGCTCAATGACAGCATCTGGTTCCATCTGAAGCTTATACTTCATATGAATGGGAGACGTAGCTATAAACGTATGGATACGCGAAGCATTTGCCCCCTTCAGAGCTTCTGCAGCGCGATCGATATCTTTATCTAGCGCTCGAGAAAGACTACATATCCGAGAATCTTTTACCGTATTTGCAATCGCTTGCACAGCACCGAAGTCACCAGGACTTGCAATCGCAAAACCTGCTTCAATAACGTCGACTCTCATTTTTTCTAGCACACGTGCGATGCGAAGCTTTTCCTCTTTTGTCATCGACGCGCCTGGGCTTTGCTCACCATCACGCAAAGTGGTATCAAAAATTACTAACTTGTCTTTGGCTGACATATGCCAAACTCCTAAATTTCGAGATTTATATTCTGTACGCTTGTCGAAGGGGATAAAAATAACTGCCCTACGGCAGATTGAGGGTGAGCACGTCTAAAACTAGAGCGCAGAAAGGGGCAGGTGAATGCTTCGTAAAAATATTCATCACTAATTCATGCAACGACATGACTTAAACCAAAATAACAATGATTAAACCGGTTAGTGACTATAAACTTGCCACATTTATTTTCCAAGTTATTTTGAGCGATTTAGTGACAGATTCCTACAGATCTCGTATTTAGCTAAGCGCGCCTACATAACGGCAACCTTAACCTTTCGTCAGTTTTAGAGAATTATTTTAATTCAGTGCTATTCCCTAATATTAAGAAAATAAATAAGCGACCATACTAATGCTTACGATTTTGTTTATCATCACACTCGCTTTTGTAACCACACTGGTTGTTAAAGTACGCGCCTTATATAAAGCAGACCTGCAAACTAATGACAATAGTTGCCACAAAGAGACACGTACACGACATAGAGAATGGATGCGCGCTAACCGTGTAATGATGAGGAATAATGACGAAACAATTCTCGAATACATCAACTCATTGCTCGACGACAAAAACACCGGACTTAGCCGTAGTTATGCGGCAGCAAATTACAAAGAAAGCATCTCCCAAAAAACATCTTCTAAACCATACCCAACAAGCCCACTAAAATCGCTAACAGACGACACGAAAGATTGGATAATTGTTGAGGAAGATAAAATTCCAGAACTCGTTGAGATAAGAAAACTCCCGCATTCGTATCTTACTGATCAGCCTAGAATTGATAAGCCTCTATCTGTTAATGATATGGATGTGAGCAAAACCAACATCGCAGATACGTAATAACTGTAAATTACAGGCGAGCCTACTCACCTAAATATAACTCTTTCTATGCATACACCAATCGCTAACAATCCACGCAAAAATATTGAACGGTAAGCCGCCTTTAATCAAAGGGTCGCCCTGACAATCTCCCAACGAACGTTCATAGTCAAGTTCTGTCCTCCGTGTGACCGGAATTTCTATGTTTAGCTCTCTACATGTAGGCACGGATTTTCAGACGCTCAAACGCACTACTAAAAGCCGGCATGCTTAGTGCTGATCATCGCTTAAACCTGGATATAACTGCCAACGCAAGCATTATCTATTTGATTCGTTCAATATACTGCTAGATGATTGGGTCTCCACGAAACCTATGGGCACGCAATAAAAAACCCCAGCAGTATGTACTGCTGGGGTTTCGTATTAGAAGCCTGACGATGACCTACTCTCACATGGGACCTCCCACACTACCATCGGCGATGAACCGTTTCACTTCTGAGTTCGGGATGGGATCAGGTGGTTCCAGTTCTCTATGGTCGTCAGGCAAAACTCTGGTTGAAGTAACTTACGGTCGTTACACCAACACTTAATTCTGCTGTTGTCTTTAACATTGGAAGCAATAGTAGTCGCTTATGATTCATATCTTCATTATTCGTCGATTTTTCGATTGGTTGCCTATACACCCAGCCTTCTTTCG
>NZ_LWFI01001054.1:0-1349 GCF_001635735.1 Oleiphilus sp. HI0067 | reverse complement strand
CGCATTGAATCGCAAGTCAATTCCCGAGCTTGATACGCTAGCCGCTGAACATAAGTTGCCGGTTATCGATATTATTCGCGAAATCGCTCTGCTTAGCGGCAGTATTGATGCCTTGTCGGAAGTGCGAAAAAGCATATCCCAGTACTCTGAATTAGCTAGTAACGAAACTTTAGATGCCGTTGATGCTTTGATGCGTTTTGCTGAGTTGGTTGGCGAGCGTTTCCCAGAAATTGAACTAGGCTATGATTTCTGCGAGTTACGAGGCTATGACTATCATACTGGCGTGATGTTCAGCGCATATACACCAAGCTTTGGATATGCATTGGCTAAAGGTGGACGATATGACTCCATCGGCGCTGAATTTGGTGAATCTCGCCCAGCAACCGGTTTTAGTGCAGACTTAAAAACGCTCGTGCGTTTGCAGTCTCGTATTAGCACAATGAATTCAGGGGCGATTTTAGCTCCATACGGCACAGATAAAGCGTTGCTAGAGCGGATCGCTGATTTGCGACAGACGCAGCGTGTCGTGCAAAGCCTTTCAGAATCAGATGAGCAGACCTACGGTTGCTCTAAAAAACTTGCTCAAAGCCAAGACGGCCAGTGGGTAGTTGTTGAAATTTAATCGGTTACTTTAATGGTAACTTTCAGCTTTATTGCTAGAGAAATTGAAATATGGGTAAGAATGTTGTCATTTTAGGCACCCAATGGGGTGATGAGGGCAAAGGAAAAATCGTTGATCTTTTGACTGATCAGGTTACTGCGGTGGCGCGTTTTCAGGGTGGCCACAATGCGGGGCATACCTTGGTTATCGACGGCCAGAAGACGGTGCTTCACCTTATTCCATCTGGTATTTTGCGAGATGGTGTGACCTGCTTAATTGGCAACGGTGTTGTGCTAGCTCCCGATGCATTATTGAAAGAAATGCGCGGTCTTGAGGAAAACGGTGTTCCTGTTCGTGAACGTCTTAAATTGAGCTTAGCTTGTCCTTTGATTCTTCCTTATCACGTGGCACTTGATCAGGCGCGCGAAATTGCAAAAGGCGCCAATAAGATCGGCACGACAGGTCGCGGTATTGGCCCGGCCTATGAAGACAAAGTATCTCGTCGTGGTCTTCGCTTAGGTGATTTAGCAAACCCAGAAGCATTTGCTGAAAAACTAAAAGAGATCATGACTTATCACAACTTTGTATTAGAGAATTTCTATAAAGTTGAGCCTATCTCTTATGAGAAAACACTCGAAGAAACCCTTAAGATGGGCGAAGAGTTGCTGCCGCTAGCTGTTGATGTTACTGACGAGCTACATGCATATCGTGAACGTGGTGAGAATATTATGTTTGAAGGCGCGCAAGG
>NZ_LWFI01001053.1:0-975 GCF_001635735.1 Oleiphilus sp. HI0067 | reverse complement strand
GTGCAGTGGCAACAGCCTCAGGTATGTCTGCAATTATGGCGACCTTTATGGCTGTTCTTAAGCAGGGCGATCATGTTTTATGTTCGCGTAGCGTTTTTGGAACCACAACGGTTTTCTTAGAAAAATTTATGTCGAAATTCGGCGTTGATGTCGAGTTTGTTGACCTAGTTGATTATGAGGCTTGGGAGTCCGGACTGAAGCAAAATACTAGAGTTGTATTTGTCGAAACGCCGTCCAACCCTTTATGTGAAGTGGTCGACTTAGAGCGACTTCGAAGCATTATTGATTCGAAAAGCTTAGATCAGCAGTGTTTATTCATTGTTGATAACTGCTTCTGCACGCCTGCGCTTCAACAACCTTTGTCGATGGGGGCGGATATTATTATTCACTCTGCGACCAAATATATTGACGGGCAGGGACGTTGCTTAGGCGGGCTTGTTGTGGGAAGTAACGAGCTGATGGCGGAAGTGCATGGTTATATGCGTTCTGCTGGCCCTGCGATGAGTCCGTTTAATGCATGGGTGTTCCTGAAAGGCTTGGAAACTTTGAGTCTCAGAATGAAGGCGCACTCTGAGAATGCGCTTAAAGTAGCTCGCTGGCTGGAGCAGCAGCCGCAAGTAGAGCAAGTATTTTACGCTGGTCTTGAATCTCATCCCTATTATGAGTTGGCAAAACGTCAGCAGAAAGGTGCAAGTGGTGTGCTTTCATTTCGAGTGAAAGGTGGTCGCGAGCAAGCTTGGAATGTCATTGATGGCGTTGAGTTCTTGTCGTTGACTGCTAACTTGGGTGATGCGAAAACCACAATTACTCATCCTGCGACAACGACGCATGGTCGTTTAAGTGATGAAGAAAAGGCGCGCGCTGGAATTACCGAAAATCTAATACGTGTTTCGGTTGGTTTAGAGTCAGCCGATGACGTCATTGCAGATCTTGAAAAAGGCTTGGCATCAATTTGATGCCAAGTTGTTAAAATCT
>NZ_LWFI01001052.1:0-522 GCF_001635735.1 Oleiphilus sp. HI0067 | reverse complement strand
TCTCGTTACTTTTGTGAAAAACACGAGACTCGGGAGAGTTGATGTACTTTGCTTTATCGTCGCCTAAGGTTCTTCCACCAAAACCAACAGTCTTGCCACGCATGTTCCGAATAGGAAACATCAAACGGTTCTGAAACAGATCAAAAGGTCGCTCATACTTTTGCGAGACCAATTTCATTTCAACGAGCTTAGCAAGCTGCCGGTCTCCCGCCTGACCTCCAACAAAATCTCGTTCAGCTGGCGCATAACCGATACCAAAACGCTCAATCACCTCATCACTTAAACCGCGCATTTTTATATAACGCTGTGCGACATCTTTACTGGTATGATTAGCGAGAGCTTCTCTATAACGCCTATCTACGGCATCTAAAGCTTCAAAATATGGCTTCGTTTCGTCATATGCTTGCTGCAGACGCTGGTCTCGCGGCACTTCAACACCCGCGATCTTGGCAAGTTCTTCTACTGCTTCAACAAAATTGAGATTGTCATACTCTCGCAAGAATGAGATCGCATCACCGCTCG
>NZ_LWFI01001051.1:0-2041 GCF_001635735.1 Oleiphilus sp. HI0067 | reverse complement strand
CAATCGATTCAGACCATTGCTGCTTAGCTTATGCTCGATCGCAGCACTTATCGCTTTTATTGGCGCGTTACTTTATGAATAGCCTAATGCTTTCTCGAGAGGAAATTTTCCTCTTACAAAGATACCATTACCTCGTGCAATCTCTCGATTCTCTGAATCATAGGCTATGGACTCAACAATAAACTGCGTTCGATTCATGTTCACAACCTTGCCTTCCGCACGCATGATTCCCTCAGAAACAGGACGCGTGATATAGGTCGTGAAAGACGTCGTAAGCACAAACACTTCATCTTCATATGAATTTGCCGCAAAGAATGCTGAATCGTCTAAAATCTTAAAGTAAACCGAACCATGCGTGCCACCAGCAGAATGACAATACTCAGGCTTGAGATCAATTTCGATCGTACATTTGCCCTCTTGGATCTCGATGCGAGGAGGGTAAAAGCTATTGATTGGCGCTGCACGATACATGTTGCAGAGTGCGGCGTAGTGTTCTTGTTTTGTCATGTTGATATTAGGACTCTTGGTAAGCAGCTTGAACTAGCGCAATAAACTTTTTGTTCTGTTCTTTCGCAGTGTATTTGAGGGAAGTTTCTTGATTTTGCCTAGCTACTCTATTGCGTAACGCTTGATCATCTAACAAGTCTTGGACAGATGAGACCCAAACATCTTTATTTAAGCTAGGCAGTGAGAAGCGAAGAGATTCACCCTCCAGTATTTCACTCGCACCAACCATTTTGTGCAATACAACCGGCTTAGAACATGTCATTGCTTCTAATGCGCTCATACCAAACTCTTCAATATGAGCAGGAAGAACGAATACATCTAACATACTGTAATAATTAGCGACACAATCTGTTGATGGTAAAAAATGAACTGCATGAGGATGAGAGTTTATCAACTCCGTATAAGCCGAGCGTTTGCCATTTCCCGCAACCACAATGTGTAAGGGATGATCGAACTGAAGAGACTTAGTAAATTCAAGAAAAAAATCGACATTACGTTTTTTAAAATTTCCGGACGTGATCAATCCAATAACGAAAGCTTCTTCTTCGATATTGAGATTATCTCGAACGTTCGTATCACAGGACAAGACATGATCGGGGTCGCATCCTGGGTACAATACTTCAATATTTTTTCCTTGAAGAGCAAACCTATTTGTAAGATCTTGCTTCATCATTTCTGAGTTACACACTATCGTTTTAAACTGACTAGCACTGAGAACTTGAGTATACAATTTACCCACATCATTTCTCTCAGGTAGAGCCTTCCCCTGGATAACTTCGTGTTCCAAGTGCACGCAATTATGAATAAAACAAATATCAACATCAGCGATATCGCCGTGACCAACACTAACATCTGGTTTAAGATTTTTTATCCAAAGCCCTGCTTGAAACTTAAAAAAAGCTCGCCTAAAAAATCCCTTTAGAGGCCAACGAATTGTTTTCTTCACTCTCGCCATTGTGGAGGCGTGCACAACGGGATTCACTTTTTCCGAAACGACAATACTTTGAATTCCAGCCCGATCTAAAGCCTCTAGCTCTGACCGAACAAGCCTAGATACACCTGATCTTAGATTTTTTAAGTCTTTTTGAATAATAGCTACTTTCATAGACCGTACACTAAAAGTACCAAGACAAATAAAAGCTTCCGATATATATATCGTAAAAAATCTCTGGAGACGATGACTGCAAAGATGGAGGATCACTCGCCAGAACTCGATCACGCGCCACCTTATCGCCATAGGCAAATTCAGTACTGAAACTTACATCTGAAAGAAACATCCACTCCAATCCCAAACCAAGAATATAACCATGTGCAGGCGTAGTCTGGTCATAGCGAGCAAAACCAAAAAAACTCTTGATATAAATGTCGTCGACTACCTGATATTTATAGTCCAACGGACGGAATGAATATAAGTTATCACCATCAGCCTGCGTGAATTGAAAAGCTAAGCCTAGATGATGGTCTTCTTCGTAAACACCATGTACAGAGGCTCCTAACAGCAAGGCCGCATCCCAATCGCTTGTGCTTGCAGGCG
>NZ_LWFI01001050.1:0-3005 GCF_001635735.1 Oleiphilus sp. HI0067 | reverse complement strand
TACGTTTTCCTATACTCGCGCAGAAAAAACAGCCATTTATAAAGTCATGGCGGAACGCCGAGATATGCGGCATTTTAATAACGAGAAGGTTTCCGAAGACCTTATTAGCAAGCTGCTATATGCGGCTCATATGGCTCCGAGTGTTGGTTTAATGCAGCCGTGGCGTTTTATCCGAATTCGCAATACTGAAAAGCGTGAAGCGATTCAAACGCTAGTAGAGAATGAGCGCGATCTTACCGCTGCTGCATTAGCCTCTCGCAAAGCTGAGTTTCTTAAACTCAAAGTAGAGGGTTTAAAAGAATGTTCAGATGTCATTGTTGCGGCACTGCCCGATAAGCGTGATGAACATGTATTTGGGCGACGAACATTACCAGAAATGGATTTGGCTTCGTTGTCTTGCGCTATTCAAAATATGTGGCTTGCCGCGCGTGCTGAGGGAATTGGTATGGGATGGGTCTCCATTTTTGACCCTGAGGCGCTAAAAACGGTTTTAAACATGCCGCCCGATAGCCATCCTGTCGCGATTCTATGCATTGGTCATGTAGATGCTTTCTATGAGAAGCCCATGCTCGTTATGGAGGAGTGGGCGACAGAGCGTAGCTTAGATGAGTTCGTGTTTGAGGACGAATGGCAATACTAAGCTTAGCCTACAATCAAAGGATAGATTTTAACGATATTGCCACGACGATTCCTAAATAATTACCGAGAACATAGCCAGTAATTGCCGCGCAAAAACCGGGCACCAATAAGGCTTGATTGCGAAGTGCTCCAACAATCACTGGGATAAAAGGTACAGACATTATTGCTGCGGAAGATGTGACCAAGAAAGTGTCTACATCAATCTTGAAAACGCGACAGAGTCCCGCATGAATTGTCATAGCGCCAATTAGCATTAAGCCAATGTAGCTAAACAGAGCCCAATTTAAATCTGCTAGAACACTTAAGTTCGTCATACTTCCCATCGTAAAGCAGAACACAAGTACTAGGTACATTCCAACGCGAAAGCTCACTGTTAAACGACGAATTTGAGGAATGAACGAAGCAAGCATTCCGAGCGTTGTAATGAGAATGATTGTTCCTGATGATTTCATTGAACTGGGCAAGAGACTCGCCAAGCCAAGTGCTAAACCAATGATTAGTAGCGAGAGCACTGCCGTAATTATACCTTCTTTTAAACCTCTGAGCGTTCCAAGTACTTGGTAACTTGCTGAGGTTTCTTCGCCCAAATGTGCAAACTTGTTTTCCGACTTGTTAAGTACGTCCTGAGCTGCTGGTAATAAGACTTTGGTGAATAGCGGTTTGGCGAAACTTAAGACAAATAGCAAATATATCGCAGATAATAGAATGTCATAGCTAGTCATCATCACGAATATATCTTTATCACCTTCTATGGCTGCGTTGATTGCGGCCATGTTTGGCCCTCCGCCCGTATAAGCACCAACAGATAAGCCTGCTACCTGCCATAAGCCTTCGATGTGTCCTTGAAAAATAAAACTGAGGATAAACGTACAAATAATGATTGAAGCAAAAGCCATCAACATAGATTTACTAGATGAACCTGCTTGGGTAAAAGCACTTTTTAAATCTATAGAAAATACGAGTAAGGGTAGCGCAAGAGCGATTGTGAGTTCTGTAATTTGGGTTTGAATATTGATAAGCGAATTGGACACAAAAGGCGAGACATCGGTAATAGAACCGGTTAGTGTGTTCAAGAGAATCCCGCTCGCAAAACAAACCAATACCAGTCCTGCTCGATCAATTAGAGCATGACGCAGTCCTAGCGTAATTGCGATTGCAGGAAAAACTATGCATAAAAGGGCGATACAAACTTCAATCATTACGACTCTCGAGATTTACCTTTTTTATTAGCATCAAGTCTGACTTGAGTCGCTTGATAAACCGGCCAGTAGTCGATTTCGTTATTTGGTTTGATTAACAGAAGTTCTCCAAACTGGAGCATGACCGCCTCGCTTTGGGTCGGACGAAATAAAACGCAGTCACCAGGCTTTAGAGTGTCGTTAGTGTGCGATATAAATTCTTGATTGCTCGATCGACCAAACAAGGAGTTAGTCTTGAAACCCTCTGGATAAAATGGACTCGCCATCCAGTTACCTCCGTAAATATATGCACCTTTATTAGGGACTTTACCGATAAAGCGAAATAGTGAATTCAATGGGGTATTGAAGGGCTGAGGTAAGGGGAGTTGTGGTTTTTCGACTGCCTTTAGTATTGGTGTTGCAATGAACAATGCTGGCTTGAACTCGTTCAAATGAGGAAGCTCAAAGTCTTCAGGTTTTACAAAGATAGATCCAATCGAAATATCATTAATGACATCGTTGCCCTGATACTCAGTGAAAGTTGTACTGCCAGCGCTATTAAATGTTAGCTCTTCTTGATTGCCAAAACGCTCTGCAATCGCTTTGAAGCGGCGATATTTCTCTGTGACCTGTTTAAGTGCTAATTTCATACCCCCGAATACATCAGGGATTTTAGACGCATGAGCTTCATAGCCCATGAGACCTGAGAAACTTAGATTCTCTGAATCTGCGATGGTAAGTAACGCGATTTTTAGTTGATCTTCGTGAGCGAAACCCCCGCGGTTCAGACCTATATTGATCTCTAAGTTAATACGAATGTTTATGTTCAGCCGCTCAGCAATTTCCAAATATGCGTCTAAGTGTTCGTGAGTATCGATTAGCCACTGAACATTATCTAGCACTAAACCTTCTTGAAGAAATTCAGTCGCAAGGTGCTCAAAACTTGCCGGGGGCATGGGCTTGCCTAACAGAATATCTGCCTTGGGAAAGATTTTTGCGGTCTGCTTGATAAAAGGTCCGTGAAAACACATGAACCGTGAGCAATTTAGTTGATCACTAATGTATTTAATTAACTCAGCACACGGTAAAGATTTGACGACTAAGCGTATGCTTTTATCGCCATCAATGCGACGACGAACGCTTGCAATATTTTCATTCAAAACTGACTGTTCAAGCACGAGTGTGGGC
>NZ_LWFI01001049.1:0-1295 GCF_001635735.1 Oleiphilus sp. HI0067 | reverse complement strand
TTCAACATGGCTTGGGCCGGCAACATTAAGGTGCAACGACAGGAATAATTAAGGGTGGGTTTAGATTAAACTCAGTGATCAATCTTTTCGGGATTCGCTGCTCAAGAAGAAAAGTATCAATCTCCTCTCTAGTGGGCGCTGCTGGAAGAATATTGGACCATACATCACCGTCTCTGCTGCTCATCAAGTGGCCACTCAGGCAAGAAGTGACGGTTGTCGACTCAGAGCTCAAACTTGCATTTAGTTGATAGCAATCTTTGTCGATTAAACCATAGTAATTCCACTTTAAAGGACGTTTGATATCGTCAATATTAAATTCTGCAATCTGTAGTTTCCCAGTTTTGAATTTATTTCTCGGTCCTTGATTATTTCGTTTTGGGTTAGCTGCGACAACTCGATATGTATCTCCATTTGCCCAAGAAATATTAGAGGATTTATAAAACAGTACGCGGCCTTTTTCTCTATTCGCGGTTGTCCAAGTCATTCCCTGATCAAAACTTAAAGCTGGTCTGTTGGATACTTGCGCAGTTAAAGCACCATTACCTAGTTTTTCGACATCGATTGCTGGGTCTTCTAGTTTTGTTTTAATAATAGCGTTAGTCGATAGATCCCATTCAATCCGGTGGTGGCCAAAAAATATCGCTATTGAATCATTTTCTAGCTCAACATAACTGAATATTTGATGTTGAGTTGCTTCGTCATCCGGTAAGTCAAAGGTGTGTGATGCAATCCATTTCGATTCGTTAGGCTGGGATAAGTAGAAAAACAGAGAACGATTGTTCTTACCTATCGCCGCTAATTGTTGATTGTGTTGCTTGGCCAAGAAGAGTTGTTGATTAGGATCGACCTTTGTTTCTAACGCTGATTCGTCAGAGTTCGGCTTAGTTATCAAAGTGCCAAATGTTGTTCCAAAATATTGAGTTTCATCAGTCTGAAGATAACTTGTGGCTCGAGTATAGCCATTGATTTTATCACGCTTTTGGATGGTCAAATTGTCAGGATTGAAGATGATCAACTCACTGTTGTTGGTGAGAATGTATGGTGATTGATCAGTCTTACCTGTCTTGCTAACAGAAACGATATTTTCCGAGAACGCCACAAGGGCAGCGTATTTATTCTCAGAAAAACTGTCGTTCCAAGATAAGTGATCAGTACTTTTTAGTAATAGGTGATTTACAGGATTTGTCAGAGGTAAATAATCGAATCCACTATCTGGCGGCGTTAGGGTTAAAAACGACCATTTCGAATATTGGCCTGACAAAAAATTGATGTCGCTTGTTGTGTAAGGTTGAAGA
>NZ_LWFI01001048.1:0-1150 GCF_001635735.1 Oleiphilus sp. HI0067 | reverse complement strand
GTGATTTTTGTTAGCGTTCAAGAAATATTGCCAAGCCCAAGGATACTTGAATGGCGCGAGTTGGTTCACATCAGCTTCGCCATTTACAACGCGCTTATCTTCCATACGCACGGGAGGAAGCGCTTCGAGTACGAACTCCTCTTCTTTCGCATGATCTGCGATGTTCGTGACGATACTTGGTTGTGCCTGTGAAGGGATTGCCGCTGCAAGCGGGTCATCCCAATTTGGCGTTGCTGTACTTGTTTTTTTGTTGGTGAATGACATAGTAGGTCCTCAAATATAATTCGGTTTCAATGCGCTCAAACTTATTGGCAAGCTTCGCAGTCGGGTTCGAGAATTGAACACATCTTTGGCGCTTCTTGCCCTTTCGCCAACTCAAAATCATCTCCCGCTTTCTGAGTAGTCTGCGGATTGTGATTTGATAAGCTTCCCTGAACTTCGTTTTGGCTAGCACTTCCAACTACCGTCGAAGTTTGCTCAGCAACCCCTTGATCAACTGGCGTGCTGTTTTTCTCAGTGTGCGTTGCACCCAGCGAACGTAAGTAATAGGTCGTTTTTAAACCGCGGCTCCACGCCGTTTTGTAGAGGTTGTCCAGCTTTTTACCTGAGGGTTCCGACATATAAAGATTCACGCTCTGTGCTTGATCAATCCATTTCTGACGACGTGCTGCCGCTTCCACTAACCAATGCGGTTCTATCTCGAAAGCAGTTGAATACAGTGCCTTGATGTTCTCTGGAATACGATCAATTTTCTTAACACTGCCATCGAAATATTTAAGATCATTGACCATCGCTGCATCCCAAAGATTTTCACGTTTGAGCGCCTCAACAAGCCATGGATTCACAACCGTAAATTCACCGGACAGGTTGGATTTAACAAATAGATTTTGATAGGTCGGTTCAATCGATTGCGACACACCAATAATGTTGGAGATCGTCGCGGTTGGCGCGATAGCCATCACATTTGAGTTGCGTATTCCCTCCTTTTTAATCTTCTGACGCAGGCCATCCCAATCTAAGGTTTGACTGTAATCACAAACGGTATAACGCTCGCCGCGCTCTTGGCTGAGTTTATAAAGCGAGTCGATAGGAAGAATGCCCTGATCCCATAGTGAGCCTTCAAAACTTTCATAGGCTCCACGTTCCTTTG
>NZ_LWFI01001047.1:0-1174 GCF_001635735.1 Oleiphilus sp. HI0067 | reverse complement strand
TTGCGCCGCCTGGACATCGAGGTGGAGACTTGTGGTTAAGTGTTAGAGAGCAAGGCAAAGTCTGCTGGGTGACATGCGACAGCTTTTTGAACTACCCGCGGATGTCGAATCAGCCAATAGCGCGTTTTACCCAGAAGATAATGGGTGCAGCCCCTGGTTTGAAGTTGAGTCGAGTGATCAAATATTTATTGCTCACGAATCGCAAGAGTTTCAAAAAATGGTGTTTAGATATGATTCATCAGGAACGCCCAGTTGCGCTGCTTCCTTCGCATGGTGATCCGATGTTAAGTACCGAACTTGCGGATGAGCTTGAACGGCTTGTACTATCGAGGCTTTAGTCTATATGCTGAGCTAGAGCCCAAGCTACATGCTCGCGGACCATGCCGTCTTCATGATTTTTGTGAGCTTTTAGAGCTTCAATAACTTCGATTGATGTTGGTGCGTTGCCTAGTGCAACTGCAATGTTTCGTAGCCAGCCATGATAGCCAGTACGTCTTATTGCTGAACCTTCTGTTTTTGCTAAGAATTCACTTTCTGTCCAACCAAATAAGCTGACTAAAGTTGCTTTGTCTAGTTCGTGTCGTGGGGTGAAATCGTCTTGGTCGCTATGTTGAGCGAATTTATTCCATGGGCAAACAAGCTGGCAGTCATCACAGCCAAATATTCGGTTGCCCATGTCTTTGCGAAATTCGAGTGGGATTTCTGATTTGTTCTCTATCGTGAGATAAGAAATGCAACGTCGAGCATCAAGCTCATAGGGTGCGGTGAAGGCTTTTGTTGGGCATATGTCTAAGCATGCAGTGCAGCGGCCGCAATGTTCTTTCTCATAGCTGGGTGTGATGGGTAGTGCGAGGTTGGTGTATATCTCGCCGAGAAAAAACCATGAGCCTGCCTCTCTATGAATAATCATTGTGTTTTTGCCGAACCAACCCAAGCCGGAGCGCTGGGCTATCGCGCGTTCTAATACTGGAGCGCTGTCGACAAATGCTCTGAAATTTAGATCTAACTCGCTCTTCGTTCTAACAAAGTGGATAAGATGTTTCAGTCGATTTCGAATGAGTTTATGGTAGTCGCGTCCTAATGTATATCGACTGATGTAAGCGCGGCTTTTATCTTCTAGTTGTTCTAACGCGTGGCCAGCTGACTCTGGTAGATAATTCATTCTGACCGATAT
>NZ_LWFI01001046.1:0-1712 GCF_001635735.1 Oleiphilus sp. HI0067 | reverse complement strand
GTGTTATTTATCTCACCTTGCGACACGCCTCTTGTTACATCTGAATGCTTTACCGTTATTGCTAACCACATTATCACGCAGCTTGAATCAGGGACTGATTTAAAACCCGTCGCTTTAATACAGAACAATCAAAAGCACCCATTACATTGCTGTCTACCTAATCGCTCTCTTGGTTCGGTAATGCGTGCGATTAGTTCACGGCACTTTAAGTTAATTAAGTGGCTTGAAGATGAAGGGGTTATTTGGGCAACCGGCCCTTCTGCTTGTTTTGACAATGCAAACTCTCTCGAGGACCTAGCCCTTTTAGAAAGGTAGATTATCTCAAGTATAAACTAACCAAATGGTTAAATGTTGATCTTTATGGTTAATTTGTATACTATCTTTTTCGAAATTCAAACAAGCGTTTTAAAAGGGCGTTTAAATTTAATTAGGGATATTTTAAACATGTTTATTGATGTACATGTCGCATTTCTTTTAGCTGCATTATCTGTTCTTTTTGGTATTACTTATACGCTAGGCACGTTTCTAGATCATCAAACTAAGAAACTTCTTGAACGAAAAAGAAGTGAGGAATCAGCAGCTACGAACGCAGCGATTAAAGCATAGAACATTAAAAAGGCGGGTAACTGATCAAGTCCCCGCCTTTTTAGTTTAATGATCAAGTATTTGACTGAGGAACAGCTGCAAGCGATCAGTTTCAGGGTGATCAAAGAATACATCGGGCGTATTCTGTTCAACGATTTCTCCCGCGTCCATAAATATGACTCGGTCAGCAACCTTTTTGGCGAAGCCCATTTCATGGGTAACACAAAGCATCGTCATCCCTTCATCAGCTAGCTCGACCATCACGTCGAGAACCTCTTTAATCATTTCTGGATCAAGCGCAGATGTTGGCTCATCAAACAACATAATCTGTGGGTTCATACATAGAGACCTAGCAATCGCTACACGCTGTTGTTGTCCACCAGATAACTGTCCAGGGAATTTATTCGCCTGATCCGGTATTTTAACGCGCTCTAGGTATTTCATTCCCGTTGCTTCTGCTTCTTCTTTCGGCTTTTTCTGAACCCAAATTGGCCCTAAGGTGAGATTTTCTAGAATCGTTAAATGCGGAAACAGGTTAAAGTGCTGGAATACCATCCCTACTTCGCGACGAATAGTTTCGATATTCTTAACATCTTCAATCATCTCAATTCCATTAACCACTAAAGAACCGCGTTGGAATTCTTCTAAGCGATTGATACAACGAATCATCGTTGATTTACCGGAACCAGAAGGACCACAAATTACTATCTTCTCGCCCTTCTTTACATCTAAATTGATGTTTTTCAGTACATGAAAATTTCCGTACCACTTGTTTAAATCTTTAATTTGTATTACCGGTTCATCAGAAGAAGCGGTCTGAACTGTTTCTTGTGTATTATCACTCATGTGTAATAACCTCTAATTCCTATGACTCGTATCTAGTTTCTTCTCGATATTTGCACTGATCATCGACATACCAAAACAACACACCCAAAATACAACAGCTACAAATATATACCCTTCAGGAGCATGCCCTCCTAACCAATTTGAGTTTGTAAGTGCGGTTTGTGTTGTACTCAACAATTCAAAAATACCAATGATCAATAAGAAAGTTGTATTCTTGAATAGCATGATGAACGTTGCCAAGATGTTTGGCATTGAAACCTTAATTACTTGTGGAAAGATTA
>NZ_LWFI01001045.1:0-1407 GCF_001635735.1 Oleiphilus sp. HI0067 | reverse complement strand
TTGATGATTTTGCGGTGTACTCGTACCAGCACTATACGCCACAGATTGATCTTCTTGACCACCTTGCTCAGGCGACGACTCTTGGCCAGAGCTTTGACCTAACGATTGCTCGCCTGCGTCAGCAAGTTCCTCAGAGCTGCCATTCAGCATTTCTTTTAGCTTGTGAATATTAGCCTCAAGTAATTCGCGCA
Source organism: Oleiphilus sp. HI0067 (assembly GCF_001635735.1). Classification (NCBI taxonomy): domain Bacteria; kingdom Pseudomonadati; phylum Pseudomonadota; class Gammaproteobacteria; order Oceanospirillales; family Oleiphilaceae; genus Oleiphilus; species Oleiphilus sp. HI0067. The sequence goes on along the minus strand of NZ_LWFI01001045.1, from coordinate 1,216 downwards.
CACCTTGGTTCTGAGCATTGATGTTTATAGAACTTTGCTCAGCGCCGATCTGAATTTTTATATCAATCGGTCCCATATCAGCAGGATTCAAATGCAATTCGGCCTGTTGAATATTACGAGCACTCATCCACATCAACTTTTGATTTAACTGATTTGACCAGTCGGGGTCATCAACAGCTAATGGCAATGAACTAACATAAGCTTTACCCGCTTGTGACTCCGGCACTCTGCTATCTGAAACGAGGCGTTGATTCGTCAAACCCTCAAATTTGCTCAGACCTAAGTCAGGCGCATCGTCAACATTCTGGATACCACCAGAACTTAGCTCGAACTGCAGCTTCGCTCTAAAATCACTTTCGGAAACAAGCGTACTACTTTCAGGTTGCAGCAAAGTACTCGTGATGTTTGCCGCGTTAGCATTATACGGAGAGTTGCTGGTCAGACCTGCAGAGGTATTTGCGTTTTGCGAAGCAGCTGCTTGAACTTGTGCTTGAGCTAAACCTTCAACCCGCATAATGGATGCAGCGTTCGACAATGCTGGCCCTGCAGCGCTTACCTGCGCCATCATAGTATTACCAACCTTCATTGCACCTACGACATGAGATGCACCATCAGCAGCATTCGGACTTGTATCGGTGCGTATAACCGAAGTCATACTATTCAACACTGTCTCACTAACGGCCGAATTTACTTGCCCGTCCTTAGCAGATACTTCAAAACCATTCTCAAGGGACTGAGGAGACTGGGCAATCGGATTTAGCGCGGAAGAATCCACTGGCTTACCGTTAATCGAGACAGTAAGCTCTCCGCTAACAATAGGATGTGCAAAATTCATTTGGCCATTCTGCGAACTAGATACAGCAGCAGAAGCCGCCACGCCATCTTTACCCAAACTTAAGCCCTCATTTGAAATGATCGCAGAACGTTGAAATGAATTCCCTAAGTTAGTTTGCGAATCGCTACTAGCCGCGCCATCAACACCAACTAATGGTGCAGAAGATCCCGCGATCGCGCTTTGGCCATGGGGCCTCAAAGCCTGGCCATTCGAATTGTTAACACTCGCTTGCTGAGAACTCGTTGATTGCCCAAACTCAGACCTGAGATCTGACGCTGTGTTTGCTAACGAGGATGCACTGCCATTCTTACCCACCTGATTAACAGCGCTAAATACTGCGCCTTTGACAGTTTGGAGCTCTGTATCTGGTGTAATAGTTAC
>NZ_LWFI01001044.1:0-17637 GCF_001635735.1 Oleiphilus sp. HI0067 | reverse complement strand
CAGTAAGTTGCACAAGATCTATCACCCGCCTATTCGCGATTTTCTGCAGCGTTTTGAGTATTTCGATATCTTCTTAGTCACGCCAGATACCGGTGATATCGTTTATTCCGTTTTTAAAGAACTGGATTACTGAACATCTTTATTTGACGGACCTTATGCCAACAGTGGTATCGCACGCGTTTTTACGTAAGCGGTTCAAGCAACGGAGCAAGATTATGTTGTGATCAATGACTTTGCTCCTTATCCACCATCTTATGAGGATCCTGCTGCGTTTATTGCTTCTCCCATTTTTGATGCGGGAGAACTGTTAGGCGTTCTGATTTTTCAGATGCCTATAGATCGTATTAACGCAATCATGACGCATGACCAACAATGGGCAACGACAGGTTTGGGCGAATCGGGTGAAACATATTTGATTGCTCAAGACCGCAAAATGCGCAGCATGAGCCGTTTTTTGATTGAAGATAAAGACGCATATTTAGAGGTACTAGAAACATCGGGTTTAGATGCGCAGACACTCCAATCTATTGCCACTAAGGAAACCAGTATTGGTCTGCAGCCAGTGAACACAAGAGGTGCTGATCAAGCGTTATCTGGTGTTGTAGGATTTGATGTTTTTGATGATTACAGAGGTGTCTCTGTGCTGTCAGCCTACGCGCCGCTCGATATTAATGGTTTGAGTTGGGCGATCATGAGCGAGATCGATGAGGTCGAGGCGTTCGCGAAATCTGAGTCTATGTTTGAATCTTTGATGACGGCTTTAGTTATCGCCTTGTTAGTCGCCGCGGGCATCGCTGTGTGTGTCAGTTTATGGTTTGCTAATCAATTGGTGTCTCCAGTGCCAGTATTTACTGAGCGCTTGCATCGTATTGTGGAGGATGCGGATTTTACACAGCGTGTTGATGTTCGTAGTAAAGATGAGATTGGTGAGAGCTCTGATGCGATTAATCGTTTACTTGAGAGCTTTCAGACAACCGTGGCCTATATGGCAGACACGGCAACGCGTTTGTCCTCATCGTCAAAAAGCTTGCATGCGCAAACTAAAACCAGTTTAGAGGCGAGTGATGCGCAGCATGCGCAAAGCCAATCTATTTCTAGTGCTGCGGTTGAGTTGAATGCCACCTCAAGCGAGGTGGCTGCGAATGCCGAGCAAACTGCATCATCGGGCGCTAAGGCTAGCGAGCTTGCTAAAGAAGGTGCAGGATTGATCGAAAACCGTATTGAAAGCATTCGTGCGCAAGCCAAAAACATCGAGAACATTGATTCTGAATTAGCAGATATGGCCGAGGCGGGAGAGCGCATATCTCAGGTGCTTCAGGTGATTTCTGATATTGCGGAGCAGACCAACTTATTGGCTTTAAATGCAGCTATTGAAGCCGCTAGAGCGGGAGAGCAGGGCCGAGGTTTTGCGGTGGTTGCGGATGAAGTACGTTCGCTTGCACAAAAGACGCACTCTTCAATGGACGAAATTAATGCGACGATTGAGCGTTTGCACCAAAGTATCGACAAAGCTAAAACGGTTACCGCTCAAGGTGTTCGCGAATCAGAGCGCAGCGTAGAGGGAGTAGATAAAATGAGTGATTCCTTCCAAAGCATTGCTGAACAAATTTCTCAAATCCAAGTTATGAACGAGCAAGTTGCGGCGGCCGCAACGGAGCAGTTAGCTGTATTTGAAGATATTTCAAGAAGTATTCACGACGTGAGCGAGCTTTCCACTCAGAGCCAAGCCACTGCAGCAGAAACTGCTAATGAGGCGCAGGTTGTCGATACGATGGTCGATGACCTTAAATCTTATGTTGGAGGGTTTAAAGCTTAGCTATTGGCTTAGCAATAGAACTAACTTAATGAAATCGTTTTTAGTCGCTACGCTCTACGATTCTTAATGCTGATAGGTTTTAGTATTTTTGTAGGATTCTGCATCAAAGTCTGGGTAAGCTTTGGTGCGCATGACAAGAGCAATTGTTTTTTACACTTCAACCCAGGCGGCTTTACATTCTGGACTAAAATCGTCACCCAAACCTTCCGCTAGAGTATTGATTAAGGCATTTCCGACAGGGGTGTAATCATCTATTTTTACCCCGTATTCAATATGCTTTATGGCTAAGTTTTCGAGCACTGGAACTAAGGCATCTAGGTCGTCGAGTGATTTTACGGCAATCTTCAATGTCGACATTAGCTTTTTACCTTGCTCCGTCATATCGCCTTTAAAAAGCGGCTGAAGGCTATGGTCATATTGAAAAAGCTTGCCGTAAAATATTTCGGCTGCTGCGTCAGCAATGGGTTCTACTTTTGCAAAACTTTCTTGTACAGATTTTTTTCTGTGCTTCAGTGATTGCCATCGTGATGCCTCTGAGTGAGTGAAATTGCACTAACGCTAGTCAACACAAATTGAAAGTGCAACTAGTCGCTTAGTCATACACTGAGAGCGCTTTGACTTGCGCCCATACCGACTGACCTTTTTTTAACTGTAGTTTCTTGAGAGATAAAGCTGTGATCAGCGCATGCAAAGTTTGGTCATTGATATCAAGTGTTACCAATACTGACGAGGAGTCAATTGTGGTGTCGATATGTCTGATCGTTGCTGGGATAATATTTTGAATACTTTGTTCTTTGTTATGTCTCAAGCTAATGCTCACATCTTTTGCCGCGACTCTGAGCCTAATATTTTGGCTAGCCTCTAAAGTCTTATCGTTCAAGTACACACATGTTGATGCTGCACTAGATTGATTCTTCAAAAAGACTTTAGCAATTCCGCCTTTTGTGTCGATATCGACTACCTTGCCCTCGAATACCGAAGACAGTTGGTCATGGCTGAATACATCGGTGTGTTCTGCGAATGCGGCTAATGCGGGGCCTTTATGAAGTAATTTTCCATTGCGCATGATGATCAAATCGTCTGCTAATTGTGCGACCTCATCAATGGAGTGGCTGACATACAAAATTGGAGCGGATATGTCGTCTTTTAGCGCTTTTAAAAAATTCAGCATTTCCTGTCTTGAACTACTGTCGAGTGCGGACAGAGGTTCATCCATGAGTATTAGGCTTGGCTGACTCAATAGTGCGCGTGCGATGTTGACGCGTTGTTTTTGTCCGCCTGAAAGTTGCGAGGGGAGTTTGTCGTTAAGCTCAAATAAAGCGCATTTTTCGATAACGCTCGAAAGTGTTTCATCATTTATGTTTACGCGCTGATATTTCAGATTGAATACTAGGTTTTCGTATACAGTTAGATGCGGCAATAGGCGTGCATCTTGGAATATATAGACGAGATTGCGCTGATGGCTTGGTACGAATGTGTTCGATTTTGAGTCTTGCCAGATGATGTCATTGACTAAAACGCGGCCATTTCCTTTTTCAAGTCCAGCTATGCATCTCAGAAAAGTGGTTTTGCCGCAACCCGACGGGCCGAAGATAGCGGTAAGCCCAGAGTTCGACAGTGACTCGTTAATAGTTAAGTGAAAGTTTTCGCGATTGAGGCGCAGATTGATATCGATACTCATGTGCTGCGACGCTCTTTAGAATTCTGTTGAAGATAGGCTAAGCACCAGACAACGCAGAAAGCGAAAATAACGAGCCCTAAGGACAAGGTATGGGCTTGTTCGAAGTTCAATGCTTCCACATGATCATAAATGGCAATTGAAAGTACGCGAGTTTCTTCAGGAATATTTCCGCCAATCATCAAGATCACGCCGAACTCTCCAAGAGTGTGCGCAAAGCTAAGAATTGCCGCGCTGAGAATTCCTGTTTTGCCCAACGGAAGTGCGATGCTCTTGAAGCGAGTAAACGGGCTTGCTCCCATTGTTGCGCCTAGTTCAAGTACGCCTTTATCAATGCTAGAAAATGCGTTGTAAATAGGCTGAACGGCAAAGGGTAAGGAATAGATTATTGAGCCGAAGACGAGCCCCCAAAAAGTAAATACAAGACTGCCAAATCCTAAGGATTCAGTGATGACACCAATCGCTCCATCAGGGCTCAATAGTAGAAGTAGATAAAAACCTAATACTGTTGGAGGTAAAACAATTGGTAGAGTAATGATCGACAGAGCTAGTGGCTTGAGCCGGCTATGTGTTTGGCTTAACCACCAAGCTAGCGGTGTAGCGATGATTAATAGAATTGCCATGCTGATGAATGCAAGGCGCAGGCTTAGCCATATTGTGGACCAATCTGAGATCATTGAGCTTCCGTTAGATACCCAGCTTCGACGATGATGTGTTTCGCTTCATCGCTGTTGAGATAATTAAAAAATTGAAGCGCATGTTGATTATCATGAGCCCGTTTCAATAGGACGGCGTTCTGGCGAATTGGTTGATATAGCTTAGCAGGAACGAGCCAATGTGTATGGGCTTTGTTGGTGATGGTGATTTGAGATTGGGCGATCAGGGCCCAATTGCATGCTTTTGATAAAAAGAACTGCTGTGCTTGTGCGACGGATTGACCTTTAACATGCTTATGAATGCGAACCCCGACTTTTTCTAAGTGCCCGATAACTTCAGCTGCGGCTCGGCCATATGGCGCAACAGCTGGGTTTGCGTATGCAATGCAGTCGAGCTCCCTTGGTGAGTCGAATTCGAATTTGGCGTTTTGCTCGTGCGTCACAAGAACCAATTGCCCAATCGCATAAGTAAACTCAGAATCGTCGACTACGAAAGATGGGGCAAGCGTTGTGCCTACTTCTCCTGCCGAAAGAAATATATCAAACGGAGCACCTCGTGAAATCTGGGAGGTGAGTTTGCCTGTTGATGCAGAAGAGATGCTTAATTTACTTTGGGTATATGCGTTAGACAGCTTTTCAAGCGTTGGTTTGAAGTTCGAAGCTACGGCGATGCGTACTTCCGAGCTAAACGAAACATCCGCAAAGAACGTGAAGAAAACAAGCAGAGTGTAATGTTTTATGCGCATAGAGTGTGTGAGTGCATATGATGACACTTGATTTTAAATTTAAACACTAGCGAATTAGAAGATCTTAGACCACAATTGCCGCGAATTTATTGATCACGAGAAATGTTGTGCGTATCGAATATTGTAAAGTTGAAGATTTGAATTTTGGAGATGATCTAAACGTATGGTTGTGGCCAAAGTTGATACCTGAATGTCTGGGAGTCAAAGATAAGACTGCATTGTTAGGTATTGGCACAATCTTAAATCAGCGCACTTTCGATACGAACCTAGCCGGTGTTGAAAAGGCGTTTATCTTTGGGTCAGGATGCGCAGGTGAGCAGCCGATTATTCCTGATCACTGGAGGGTCTTGTGTGTTCGTGGACCGAAAACCGCAGAGGCTGTTGGCCTTGATTCAACATTAGCTGTTGCTGATCCTGCATATTTATTACGTGCTGTTGAAATGTCTGAGGTCGAGAAACAATATTCTATTGGCTTTATGCCGCACCACAGAAGTGAACGAGACTTAGACTGGAAGCGTGTATGTGACGCGGCAGGTATTCGTTTTGTCTCGGCTAAACAGCCAGTTGAAGATGCTGTGCGCGAAATTCGCTCCTGTGACCTTCTTCTAACAGAAGCTATGCATGGTGCGATCGTTGCAGATGCCTTTCGTGTTCCTTGGGTACCAGTGTTTTACAACCCGACTGTTTCGCATTTCAAATGGCAAGATTTTGCGGCATCAATGCAGATTGATCTCAAACCTGTTTATTTGCCTTTTATCTGCGAGCGTGGCCGAGATACGGGACGTCTTTTTGAGCGCAAACTAAAGGGAGGGGCTGCGCGATTTGGCCTAGGCCCGAAAAAATGGATGAGCTACCCGGTTCCAGTGCGTTATGTGAAAGACTCCGACTATAAACTGCTTGGTGATAAGTTGTTGACCATTGCTAAGACAGAAAGATCTACACTCAGCAGTGATGATGCAGTAGAAACTGCTACTTCTTCGCTACTGGAAAAAGTAGCGCAGTTGAAAGGGGACTATCTTGGACAAAAGTAGACCGTAAAGTAAATGCTCCTTGTATTAATGGATATCCAGTTTTATCTCTGAGACTTTCTCGCCCTTATATTGTGCATAGGTGTTTCGCGCATTTATTCGGAATTTTTCAGTAAGAAACTCATCGTCTGGCGTTCTTATAAATTGGATATTTAGTTTTGGGTATAGGAGAGACAAAGTTTTGAGAGCTGTGCTAATAAAGCCAACTATGCTCGAGACTTTGTATGATGTGATAGAAATTTCAATAGGGCGATCATCTTCAATAAGCTTAAGGTTTGCCAATGATAACCATTTTTGAATATTCTCCTTTGATTCAGCTCTGTGAGGAAAATAGTAAGCTTTACCATTCTTACTTAGCTTTTGAAGGCATTTTAAGTAATAGTCTTCGCTAACGATTCCTGCTTCTACGAGTGGTTGTCCTAATATGCCTGTTGGTGCGTTAGAGTCGCTTGTTATTTTCTTTCTGTAATAGGTCGTTTGAGAGAATCTATTTTCGACGACAGATACATGGGGCGTGGGGCTCAAATCAAACATAGTAAATAGTTCGATTTCATCAAACTGATTCGGCCTGAATTTGGATATTCCGAGCACTCTTAAAAGTAATTCTTTTTCAAGATGAGATTTGGATGATGCTATCCGTGGTTCAAAATAAACACGGTAGTCATTAAGTGTCATGACTCCATCGTCGAAAATGACTCGTTTGTTGTATTTAATATTTGCGATGAGGATATTTTGAAACCAAGCGTTAAATTCGGCATTTAACACCAAGTTATACTGCTCTCCTCGCAAGGCGCGAACTGTTTTATAGGTTTCTCTGAGAGACTTTTCTTTGGTGATAATATAGGTTGCATTCCAAAGCGGATATTCGAGCAGCATGTCCCTGAGCATATTGTTTGATACATCGTTGCCTCCATACTTTACGACTAAAGTTGCCTTACCTATTTTGTAGTACTTAAACGCTTCAGCAGCGCATAACAGTTGTAAGGGAGAGGTGACGATAAATAAAGCAGACTTCATTGTGTTCATTTTTGCTTTTTCTTATTTTACTAGATTCCAAGAAATTGGCTCACCAAACGCAATGTCTCGTGCGGCTTTTTTACCTAGCACATTAGGCAACTCTTTAGGCGTAAGACCAAAACCTGGGCGTATTGATCTTACATTTTGCTTTGTGAGCTTTTCGCCAGCTTTGATATTGGCTACGGCATAAAGTGAACGCCTAAAAGTGGCATTTCCTTCTTCACTTTTTTTACGTTGATAATTGACAGAACCAAGTGCTTCCCAAGCAGTTTTACTATCACGGCATAACTGAAGAAGTTCTTTTTCTTCTAATGAAAAACTATCGTCCGGACCTCCTCCAGAACGATCAAGCGTAACATGCTTTTCAATAACACAAGAGCCTAGCGAGACCGAAGCAATAGCTGTTGTATTTGAGATAGTATGGTCAGAAAGCCCTGTAAGCACATTGAAGCGTTGAGCCATGTCACGGATTGTCGCAAGATTATAGTCGTTAGCTGGGGCTGGATAACCGCTAACACAATGCAAAATCACTAACTCTTTACAGCCAGCCCGCTTTGCAGCTGTGACAGCTTCGCTAATCTCTTCTTCATTGGCCATGCCTGTAGAAATGATCATGGGCTTGCCTGTTTTCGCAACATATTCGATGAGAGGGATATCTATTGCTTCAAAGGATGCGATTTTATAAGCAGGGCAGTTTAGCTCTTCTAGCATATCAACCGCTGTTTCGTCGAAGGGTGAGCTGAAAATCGTAATACCTAACTCTTTTGCTTTCTTGAACAATGGCTTGTGCCATTCCCACGGCATAAATGCTTCCGAATACAAGTCGTAAAGAGTTCGACCTCCCCATAGCCCACCTTCAATTTTAAATTCTGGGCGATCACAATCAATCGTAATTGTGTCCGCTGTGTAGGACTGGAGTTTTATGGCGTCAGCACCACAACGTTTGGCCATTACCATTATTTCGTAGGCGCGCTCGATACTTCCATTATGGTTTGCAGACAATTCTGCGATGATGTATGGGGCGGTGTTAAGCCCAATTTGTCGCCCATTGATAGCAATTGGTGTCATGCTGTTTCCAAAGGTAAAATTATTTCTGCATAACCAGTGATAGCCGGATTATCGTCTTTGTCTAAAACTAGAGTGCGGACTTTAAGACGGTTCCCTATTTTGGTTTCAATATGTATTTTTGCGTTTAGCTCAGTGTTGGGGTAAATGGGTGATTTAAACTCCAATGATTGGCTCTTATATATTGTACCTTCGCCAGGGAATAATGTTCCAAAGATTTTGGAGAATACTGAACCGCTTAAAAAACCATGGACTAAACTCTTATCGAAGCCATATTCACGACTGTACGCGTCGTCAATATGGAGTTTGTTTGTGTCAGAGGATGCTTCAGAAAACATTAGCACTTGTTCTTTTGAAATGGAGAATTGATGTGTAAATGTTTTACCAGGCCCGAACTTGTTATCTCTCATTAATGGTAGTTCGATAGAAAGTCTATTCCAGTCCTTTTTGAAAATCGCTAAACGGTATATGTCCCACAAACGACCTTTTGAGAAGTGTTGATTTTTAAATATACCTTCTACGCTGAAGCCATGCTTTTTGTGGAACGTAATTACCTTGTCATTGAATTCGAGTACTTCGCAATAAAGTTTATTAAGTCCTAGTGAGTTAAAAGCATAATTAAGTGCAGAGACTTCCATTTTTGAACCAACGCCTCTTATTGAAGTGTCTCCAGAGTAGAAGGCCCAACTAGCAGTGCCTGCATTTTGATTTATTTCTGTAAAACCAATTACTCCGCATGGTTGCTGTTCAATATAAAAAACAAAATAGCGCTTTGTTTTTTCGGACTTTATGTGCTCAAACCATTGATAGTGTTCATCTTTAGAAATGATGTGATCTGTATACATATTGGCGCGGACTTCAGGCTTGTTTCTCCACTCTAGAACCATATCCAAATGTTCTTCAGATAGGGGAGTTAATTTCGTCTTGCTCATAAAGCTTGCTCACTTTGATCTAGTAAGTGTTTGAGGACTCTTTTGGCCCCAAAGCCATCGCATACCGCTGAGATTTGCTTCACATTGTTCAAGTACTTTTCAGGTGATTGAGTTAATTGACTGATTTTAAATTGGAGCTGTTCTTTAACCTCCTGTTTTCTAATATCGATCAATTGAATTAAATTGTCTTGTTCTAGGATTAGCGCGGCTTGCTTTTGATTTTCTGCTGTCACACACAGCACGGATGGTAATCCTACAGAAAAGCGTTCCCATGTTGTTGAGCCTACTGCTCCAATGCAAATATCGTACTTGTTCATAACTGCAGCGATGTTTTTTATGTTTTTTAATAGGACTACATTTTGGTTTGAAGATGCAAAAGCTTCAAGTTTTCCAATGTTTGGATTTAGGGAGGTAGTAACAATAGCAATTTTTATTACAAAGTTAATTTTTAATGAAAGTAATGCTTTGCATATAGTTAGGCTAACGTTGTCTTTATCTACCCCGCCTAAGCTGACCATGATTTTTAGCTCATTTATTGGTGAGGTACGTTCTATCCTTTTTGTTTTAGTGAATTCTTTTCTAAGTAAAGTGTAGTCTGAACCAATAAGTAATTTTGAGTCCTGAATTAAGCCATTGTAAGAGTGTTGGTTTTTACCGTAAGTTTGATCTAATAACCATGAGCAATCGTGGGGACGATCATTCAAATCATCAATGACTAAAATTGGGGCTATTTCTTTTAATAAAGATTCCCAAGGGTGGCCTAATGCGTAATGGTCGACAATGATAAATGAGGGAGGTGTTCCTAACTGTTGAATTTTTTTATTGAGGTGTTTTTTTGTGTTTTGAGCGTCAAGTTGTTGCCCCCCCTTTAGCCAGTGGGAGTGTGGATAAACTTGATCAGAATGAGAGTTTGATTCCGGAAGGTAAGCAATTTCTGCATCTATAGTCACAGCTCTTTCTTCCAGAAAATCTGATTTATAGGCCGTTATTATTATACATTTTAGCCCTTCGTCTTTTGCCCATTCTGCTAGTGCTAGGCAGCGAGCTATGTGTCCAACGCCAATCTGAGGGCTAGCGTCGGCTCTCACTGCAAACCATGCATTACTATTGGTCATTTAATTGATCTGCTAAGTATAGAGCTTCAGCAAATTCCCAATCATTTAAGGTGTCTATATCTTGGGTCTTTGAACTGGGAAGCATTAAGGGTTTTGATTTTGAATTAGTTAAAACCCCTTTTCCTTCTAGATAGGCTTGAACCGTACCGAAATAAAACTGGCCTGCATCGTGAAAAGCTGGTTCTAGATCTTGAGATCGTGTCGTTTCATGTTCTTTTTGAAACATCTCACTGAAACCATCGAAATTTATTTTTAAAGCGCGTTGGATGGGGAAACGATACTCCGTCGCAGAAAATACATAATCTAATTTTTCCGACATAAGAAGTGTATATGCTGATTTTAAATCAATATCTCTTATGAAGGGGGCTGTAGCATAGATACAGCAGATTTGGTCTGTGAATTTGAGATTGAGAGTATTTATGGCGTGAAGGGTGACGTCAGTGGTTGTTGCGAAATCATCAGAGAGTTCTGATGGTCGTATGAATGGTGCTTCAGCACCGTAGGAACATGCAATATCTATGATTTCTTGATCATCTGAAGATACAACTACTCTGTCGAAAAGACCGCTCTTGATAGCCGCTTCAACAGAATATCCGATAATAGGCTTGCCACAGAATTTCTTGATGTTTTTTCTTGGAATTCGTTTACTACCGCCTCTGGCTGGAATTAATGCTACTTTCATAACAGCACTCGAGAGAGAATGTCTATGCTTGTAGATTGTTGCTCATCTGTCATTGAATGGAATATCGGAATCGATATCGCCTCTTTGTAATACTTTTCGGCCTCTGGAAAGTCGCCAGCTTTGAACCCTAAATTCTGATAATAGGGTTGTAAATGCACTGGTATGTAATGAAGGTTTACTCCTAAGCCTGCATTGCGTAATCCTGAAAATACTTCCTTATGACTCAATTTAATTTCGTTTCGCTTTAACCTAAGAATATATAAATGGAAGCTTGAATAGGTGGAATCAAGTCGCTTAGGAAGCTCGACTGGTAAATGTGTAAGCTCTTTGTCGTATCTAACAGCTAGCTCATTCCGGCGATCTACAAACTCATTTAAACGGGTCATTTGTGACACGCCTAAGGCGGCTTGCATCTCGGTCATTCGGTAGTTGTAACCTAATTCGATTTGTTGGTAGTACCAACCACCATGACTCTCCTCGGTCATTAAGCTTTCATCGCGCGTGACACCATGGCTTCTCAGTAACTCTAGTTTTTTTGCGAGCTCATCGTTATTGGTTAGAGCTGCTCCACCTTCAGCTGTAGTCACTATCTTAACTGGATGGAAACTGAATACAGTTATGTCTGAGTATTTACAATCGCCAGTTTTTGAGTTCTTGTATCGAGCGCCAACTGCGTGAGAGGCATCTTCAATTATTTTAAAGCCATATTGTTTTGATAATTGATAGATTTTTTCCATGTCACAAGGTTGGCCACATAAGTGAACAACAACGATAACTTTTGGGAGAGTTCCTTCGGCTTTTGCTTGCTTTAACTTGCTTTCAAGTTTCGTAGGGCACATGTTGTATGTAGCTGGATCGATATCTACAAAATCAATGTATGCACCGCAATATAGCCCGCAGTTTGCAGAGGCTACGAATGTAATAGGGCTTGTCCAAAGGTAATCCCCTTGCCTTAAGCCAAGTGCTAAACAAGAAATATGTAGGGCTGAAGTGGCACTGTTAACAGAAAATGCATACTCGGCACCACAAGCCTGAATTAAGCTGTTCTCGAAGGCAGGGACTTGGGGGCCTTGAGTGAGAAAATCTGACTTTAGGACATTGATAACGGAATCAATATCTTCTTGGCTAATCTCTTGTTTTCCATATGGAATAAAGGACATATTTAAACCTCAAAATCAGGGTCAATATGCTTGTTTATTAACGCTCTTAGACTTTCTACACTTTCCCATTCGTCGTTCGTACCGGAATTGTATTTGAAGCCAAATGGTACTTTTTCAGCTTTGTGATGCTCAATGTAATCTTGCTCTTGGTAGCAGAAAGATACCGATGGCAGGATGGCGTAATACTTTCCCAAGTCTATTGTATTGAGAGAATCGGTGTCCGTAATCATTTCTTCATGTAGTTTTTCGCCTGGGCGTATTCCAACAATCTCCGTTTTACACTCTGGTGCTACGGCTTCGGCGACATCCAGGATTTTATATGAAGGTATTTTAGGAACGAATATCTCGCCACCAAGGTGGTGCTCAAATGCATACATAACCATATCTACACCATCTTGAAGAGAGATGTTGAAGCGGGTCATTTCTTCATGGGTGATAGGCAGAACACCTGATTGTTTTTTATTTAAGAAAAATGGGATTACCGAGCCTCGAGATCCCATGACATTCCCATAACGAACCACACTGAATCGAATGTCCTTTGATCCCTTAATATTGTTTGCGGCAGCGAATAGTTTGTCTGATGCTAATTTGGTTGCGCCATATAGATTGATAGGTGCGCACGCTTTATCAGTTGAAAGTGCCACCACGTCAGTGACTCCACACTCTAAAGCTGCAGCGATTACATTTTCAGCGCCATCAATGTTTGTACGAATGCATTCGGTTGGGTTGTATTCTGCAGTATCTACTTGCTTGATAGCTGCTGCATGAATGATCATGTCCACACCTTCACATGCCTGAATTAGGCGTTGCCTATCGCGAATGTCACCGATAAAAAAACGTAATTGAGGATAGTCTTGAGGCGGGTATTTAAAACGCAATTCTGATTGCTTCAATTCATCTCTTGAAAAGATAATAATCTTTTTGATGTCTGGGTAGCGATTAAGAATGGTCTCTAAGAATTTCTTCCCGAACGAACCTGTGCCTCCAGTAATTAAGACAACTTTATCATTAAGCATAAAAAAAGAGTGCCGTTATAGTTAAATGTAAATCAATGAGTTTGGTGAGGAAACCTGCAAATCTTTAGTGAAATCAACTAGATCGAAAAGGCTATCGGGATTATAGAATAGATACAATCTTGGTGAAACTGGTAACTGAATATTGCTGAGATGTTAAGTAGTCCTTTTTTGCATATTTTGTGTATGATTCGCGCCCGATAGTTCTATTTATGTGTTTTTTCTAGTTTTAAAAGCGGTAAAAGGGATTCTATGAGTATTCCAGAAAAAAGTATGTTACATGATGGCTTCTATCAATTTGAGAAATTGTTAGATCAGAAAAAGATTAAAAAGCTTTATACAAAAATGATTGAGTCGCGCCATTTTGATGAGAGTCTCTTTTTGAGTGAAGAAGAGTATGAGCGCCAGTCCTCTCATAAAAATGCTAACCCGACTTCTGAGTTTAATTTTTTGGGACAGTTTGCTAATGAATTGGATGTGGTAGAAAAAAATGAGTCAATTACTAATACATTGACCAACTTACTTGGATATGATTATGAGATTGTTATAAAAAAAGCGGTGTGCGGTGTTCCAGAATCGTGGTTGCCCGACTGGATTAAATCTAGAATAGATGGCGTAAATGTAGCTAATTTAGGGCCTTTTATTAAAAAAGAGTTTAGAGATATTACATATTTTCGTGGGATTGATTTTCATCAAGATATTATTGATTGGCCGCTAGGGATGACTGACCTAGATCCTGCAACCTTTATAACTCTATATGTATATATTCATGACGTTGATGAATATGACTCCCCTCTCCATGTACTTCCTAGAACACATAAGCTTGGAGCAACTCTTTTTCCGCACAAGCTAGAAAAGGAAGAGGGTGAGCGGTGGATCTATGAAAGCGACAGCGGAGCGCGCGTTGAAGTTAAAGATAGAATTTTAACAGGCCAGGCTGGTTACACTGCCATGTGGCATAACTGTACTTTACATGGAACACAGCCAGTACAGCATGAGTCGGAAAAATTTAGGCTTTCTCTTCGTTACTTAATTGGAAAGTCAAAGGCAAACAAAGAGTGGACTGTTATTGATGATATAAATAAAACGGTAGAGGGAGACTTGACACCTATAAGAACTAGAAAAGACCTAGATGAAGCTGGGAAAGCTAAGATAAAGGGCAATATTATCAATAAGTATTAATCTGTAGCTGGATGAAAATGGTGATTAGCTTAACTTTTGAGGCGTATGTCGGCAGCGGAAACATGTAACCAGCTTCTAAAACGATTTAAGTATAGTGTGCTCTTACATCAAAATATAAATGCTCTTACTAAGTTATTTTGAAGTGAATATATCGTAGGTAACCAGATAAAATATGATTTTGAAATTGCTAATTAAGCTGGTTGGTACGAATCAGCCGCAGAAAAAGTTTCAGCTAGAGTGCCGGTTGATGTTTGCCTTTGTTGGGAAATTTAAATTCTGTAGAAAGTTTTTTCAGCGGCGTATTTATTACAAATATCACTGTGAAGTAAGCCATGAGGCGAACGTGCCGGCCTCAACACAATTTGTTCACCCTGTAGGAGTAATTATTGGTTCTCAGGCAATGTTGGAAGAGAACGTTACGGTTTATCAAGGGGTCACTATTGGAGCAAATTTACGAGGCGATAATTCAATGCCTCGGATTGGTAGAGGTTCGACCCTTTGCGCTGGAGCGAAGTTAATTGGTGGAATTAATATAGGTAAAGGTGTGATTGTGGGGGCGAATTCAGTGGTCACTAAAGATGTTCCGGACGGCTCAATCGTTGTAGGGGTAAACCGAATCGTTGGTCAAAACAAGGCTTAATTAGTTGAAAATCCTAATTATCTCATCCTATACAGATACATGGAACTCTGTTCGTCCCGAGGCTGAAATTTTCATCGGCTTAGTCAAGCTCGGTGTTGATGTGACATTAATGACCGAAGGCGATGCGGAGTATGTTTCCCGATTTGAAGAGAATGGCGTAAAAGTCATCGATTTTCATCCGAAGAAAAAGCTTGAATGGTCCGCAATTCGGCGTATTCGTTCTGAGTTAAAACAGGGTGGGTATGATGCTCTGTACATGTTCAATAATAAGGCTATTACGAACGGTTTATTCGCGGCAATAGGCTTGCCCGTAAAGACGATTAGTTATCGTGGTCAGACGGGTAATATTTATTGGTATGACCCCACGAGTTATTTGACTCATTTACATCCGCGCTTAGATGCGATCATTTGTGTGGCAAATGCGGTAAGGGATGACTTACATTTACAATCTCGTTTACCGAAAGAGAATATCGTCACTGTCTATAAAGGGCATTCGCTGGACTGGTATCAGGATCAACCTGCTGATTTGAGTGAGTTTGGCATTCCATCGGATGGCTTTGTGGTTGGTTGTGTTGCCAATGATCGGCCTCGAAAGGGGTTGCCGGTATTGCTTGAGGCTTCTAAGTTGCTTCCACAAGACAAGGATATTTATTTCTTGTTAGTGGGCAATGGTATGGATAGTGATCATATTCAAGCGCTCATTCAAGAAAGCCCAATGGCTGAACGTATAAAAGTAGCAGGACATCGAAAAGATGCACCGGCTTTAATAGCCGCGTGTAATGTATCTGTATTACCTTCTATTAAGCGCGAAGGTCTTCCTAAAACTGTGATTGAAGCGATGGCATACGGCACAGCAGTTATTGTGTCTGCTACCGGAGGAAGTGCAGAATTAATCGTTGATGGTGAGAGCGGTATTCGGGTTGAACCTGGTGATGTGAACGCTATTTCATCTGGGATTATAACCCTTGAAGAAGACCGAGAGCTATGTGCACGGATGGGCGAAGCAGGCAAGAATAGAATTCTTACGCACTTTAGCACGGAGAAATCTGCCTTAGATACTTTGGAATTTTTGAATAAGTTAGTTGTTACAAAGCGCTAGCGTTAAATGAAAAAAACTGAAACACTAACTTTATAAAAATAATTGTTCATGAGAATACGGATGCTCAGTCGCTTGGATCGCGTTTTACTTACGAGTGCTATTTTGACCGCACTTTTATTTAGCTCTTTTAGTCGAGCAAGTGGTGTATCTCCTTACCTCCCATTGCACATGTCTCCTGAAGCTGAGCGTCAAATAGAGCGTTTACTGGTTTTATCAGGCACCCCAGTGTTAACGAGACCTATTCCTGCAGCTCTGGTGCACAAGGCCGTTAAAGAATACTGTCAACAAACGAGCGCTCTTTGTCGACAGGTGCGTTCATACTTAAAACGCTTTGCTCAGACTGACGGTTTTACCTATGCAAATTTAAATCTGAGGCTGGCAAGTGACAAGCGTGCTCCGATAGCAAATCAACGTGGTGAGTCTACCGATAATGTTGCTAGTATCAATGCTCAGTTGTATGTGCGAATGAGTCCCCACTGGTATGCATTCTTAGGTGGTGAGCGACGCGAAGATGGCGAGTCGCTTGAGGGAACATATTCAAGTTTTGGTTGGGACTGGATGCAGTTAGATGTGGGTTACAGGCCGCATTGGTTGAGTCCGTTTCAGCACGGTGCAATGTTATTTAGTAGTAACGCGGAGACCACACCTTCGTTAACACTCTCAAGCCCGATGCCTATTGGAAGCTGGGGATTTCGTTATGAAATGTTTGCCACTCGCTTGAGTCGCTCAGACAATATCGCTTATCAAGGTGGTAAGGTGTCCGGAAATCCTTGTGCGATTGGTATGCACTTGGGGATAAATCCAGTTCGAAATATATCTTTTGGAGTAAATAGGGTCATGATGTACGGCGGTGGTGCGAGAGGAAAGTGCCATGAGCCTAAAGATTTATTCAAAGCGTTTTTTGATCCAAGTTCTGCAGACAATGCAGGTAATAATCTTTCCAAAGATGATGAGTTTGGAAATCAAAGTGCTTCTTTTACCTCTCGAATCAATGTCACAGGTAGAGTACCTTTTAGCTTATATTTTGAATACGCGGGTGAAGATACATCCGTCAATAAATTTTATCGTTTGGGTAATGCGGCTTTGATGGGGGGGGCTTACTTTCCCGCCCTGTTCAGTGATCTGGATCTTACGATTGAGCATGCTGAATGGCAGAATGGATGGTATGTCCACCATATTTATCAAGACGGAAGTGTGTCGGGCGGTAACATAATTGGCCATGCCGCTGCAGATCAAAGAGAGTCTGGCGATGGAGTAGGAGGGAGAGCAACAACCTTGTCCTCAAGTTGGCAGTACCATGCTGGACGAATGTTATACATGCAAGTTCAATCAATCCAACAAGCGTCTTATTCAAACCAGAATTATGATCATGCCCTCGATGTTTTGATACGACATTCTTTTGCCGCCAAGGAAGCGCTTTGGGGCATAGAGGGGCGTTCCGGGAAGAATGTATGGGGTGATGATTATTATTCGATTGGAGCATTTACGCGATGGTGATGTACGGACTAATTAGCTTTGTGTTGCTGCTGTTTTCACCTGTACTTTACTCTATGGATGAGTTCACTTATTCCTTGAATGCGGGTGGAGCCTCAAGTCAGGTAAAGATCTTGCTCAATGGAGGTGATAATGCGCCTGCAAGCACAAGCGATTGGGATGCGGCCTTGCTGTTAGGAGCCTCTGTACATGGTGTTTACGAAGAAGACCATCATCTAGGCTTAGCTTTTCAATTCACGCAGGCTGATGGTGATAACTTATATTCATTCCGTCCGTTGGACTATAAATATCAGGTAGTCGACGACATTTATATC
>NZ_LWFI01001043.1:0-1266 GCF_001635735.1 Oleiphilus sp. HI0067 | reverse complement strand
GCTTTGTCGATGATTTGCTCGATGAACCAAGCTCAATAGTCCATATATCATATTGCTTCGCGATAACGCGTTCTTGTGTGATTAAGTGCGCGATCATTCGTCGATTTTGTTGTCGCCCCTCTTTTGATGCGTTCGAGGCAATGGGCTGATCCGCGCCAAACCCAGCGGTAAGTATTTTTTGGGAGTCGATCTGATATTGCTTGATGAGAACATTCGCAACAGCATCGGCTCGTTTTTTAGACAGTGTTAGATTGCTGGAGGGAGAGCCAGTGCTATCTGTATGCCCCTCTATGAGAAGCATGAATTTCTGATTTTGCTTGTAGGTTTTCGCAAGGTTTTCAATAACTGGGTAATACTCTTTCGAAATTTCGGCACTGTTACTCGCGAACTGAATACCCAAATCGATGCTTTGAATTTCATTGTAAGACTCAACACAACCTTCGTTATCAATCACGGCATTTGTGCTTTTCTTATCGCACTGATCTCTTTGATCGATGACACCATCGTCGTCTTGGTCATCTAGAGTCTTATGTTCTTTTAGAAAGGGCTCAACTTTGTAGGGTTCAGGAGCGGTTTCAGCATGTTTTGATGGTAAGCCTGAACCGAACTCTTGGTTGTCCTCAGTGTTTTCGGTACTGTGATGAGCGCATGCGATTAATGAGAAATAACAAATGAAGAGTAAGCATCGTGAGTACATTTTTTGATCCTCATTGATCGTTGGCTATGAATCTTCTTGAGCGAGAGAACCTTCAACATTTACGCGTAATGCGTCGAGAATATAACTCATACTCGCTATGACTCTATATTGTGTATAGATGTATTCGTAATCGGCAGCCAAGTACTGTTTTTTTGCTTCAAACACCTCATTTTGTGCATCAAGCAAATCGAGTAATGTTCGCCTACCTGCCTTAAATTGAGCCATGTAAAGAGTGGCACTTTCTTCACTTTGATTGACGTAGTCTTCTAGGTGAATAAGTGTTTGCTTGAGGGTTAGATAAGCATCCCACGAGGCGTCAACATTTGCTTGAACTTCTCGGTAAACACGGTTTGAGCGCATTCGTGCAGCTTCTTCTTCATAACGTGCTTTTTTCTGTCGTGATGCGTTGGATCCACCTTGATAGAGGTTCCAATTCATTTCTAGCAGAACTCGCCACTCGTTTTCTTCGCCATCAAACCCCGAAACGTCGTCTTTCCATCTGCGGTCAGCGACGATATCTAAGTCAGGATAAAGATGCGAGTTTAGCCCCGTTGTATTGGCGGAAGCGG
>NZ_LWFI01001042.1:0-791 GCF_001635735.1 Oleiphilus sp. HI0067 | reverse complement strand
TCAGCCATCATGCCCACACTTTGCGATCCTTGACCGGGGAACATAAATACCAACGACATAAAACCTCCTTATATCACCGCAAATTAGTCGAAAGCGATGAACTCTAGTGCTTTGTTAATTTTTTCAGGTAGATTAGAGCGTGCTTCGCGATCCGCAAGCTCAATTGCATGCACAAACGCTTCTACCTTTGCGTTGCCGTGGCTTTTCACCACAACGCCATTTAATCCTAAAAACATTGCTCCGTTGTGCGTATCGGGATCAAGCTGTTTCAGCGCACTAGCCATATGTGGCGCCAACAACTTCGCTAACAAGCGCGTAAACCATGAACGTTCAAAAAAGGCCTTCACCCCATCAAGGATAATATTTGCCGCACCCTCGGCGCTTTTTAGTGCAATATTCCCAACAAAACCATCGCAAACAAGAACGTCAGCTTTACCTCGAAAAATATCGCCGCCCTCAGCAAAACCAATATAGTTAATTTCTGGCGCTTCTCTGATAAGAGAATCCGCCAAACGAACTAACTCGTTGCCCTTAATATTTTCATCACCAACATTAAGAAGCGCAACGTCCGCCTGTTCTTTCTCTTTAATCACTTGCGCAAGTATCTGGCCCATTAAGGCAAATTGCATAAGCTGCTCAGCTGAGCTATCTACATTTGCACCAAGATCAAGAACTAAGGTTCCACCATTTTGAGACGGAAATAGCTTTGTGATAGCTGGGCGATCAACACCATGAAAGGTCCCTAAAATGGAGCGCCCTAAAGCCATCAAGGCTCCGGTATTTCCACCACT
>NZ_LWFI01001041.1:0-921 GCF_001635735.1 Oleiphilus sp. HI0067 | reverse complement strand
TTCATTCCTCTAAGCCAAGTACTTGCTACAAAACCTGCTAAATCTCCAATTACACCGCCACCCAAGGCTACCAATGTAGCATCACGTGGGAAGTTATTTTCTTCCATGATTCCATAAATCTTCATTACCTCATTGATACTTTTATTACCTTTACCAGCATCCATAAAATAATGAAAAACAACGAACCCATGTGACTCCAAGTTTTTTGAAAGGCGACTTACAGCCGAGTCTTTGAAAAATGAGTCTGCAACGATTAACACCTGTTTGTTGTTAGTTTTTTCAGCTAAGAGCTCTGGAAATAATTCAAGCAAACCTCGTCCGATATTGATCGGGTAGCTTTGTCCATCAAATTCAACGTTGAGAGTTTTTATAATACTCATGTATGGATCAGCCTTTGACATCAAGATAGGTTTGAAAACATGCCAGAGTTAACAATCAGTTCAGCAATTTCAAAATCTTCATCTTCAATCAGATCATGACCTTCAAAGTGATTAACATTATGAATATATGCTTTGCCGCCAACCCGCTTTCGTTCTTTTTCAAATATTGACCGCGTAAAGACATAGAGCGAAGACTGCTCAAGAATAACTGGCTCTATGTCTTTTAATTGAGGTGTTGGTAAATCCAATGAATAGTTAAGTGGACGGCCCTTGTGCCAACAAAACTTCTTAAATGTGTGTGCAGTAAATGCTGAATCAGCCCTGCCCTCAACAACCTCTTGAATGCATGTTTCAATCGATTCAAGCTGAATAAATGGGCTATTCGGGTGCATTAGAACAAATACATCAGCATCTGAAAGCTTGAGAAACTCCTCGATAATTTGTTCAATCGAGATACCATTATCATCTAAAAATTTAGGTCGCTTAATGATCGAATATGAAGGCCCTTCTATGTATTCTTCAATCTCATTACTTGACGAAA
>NZ_LWFI01001040.1:0-1566 GCF_001635735.1 Oleiphilus sp. HI0067 | reverse complement strand
TAGATCTGTTGAAATGTTTTCAAAGCTCAATGGGGTATGCACGGCATCTTGTGCTTTTGCATGTGCAAGCTGAAAGGCTAATGAGTGCTTCGTTGGTATGCTGATGCCCGCACGCCCTAGTCCAATTCTCGCATCTGTAAATGCACGTAGTCGCTCCCAAGGATTGTCAGTAACTGATGCTTCAGAGTTTTTTGCCGTTTGAGCTTGTTTGCTCTGTTCGTCTTTGCTCATCTTAACTTCCTGCGAGGCGCTTAATGGAGTCGTTAAACAGAGCAGGGACATGACTGTTCAAACTAAAGCTATTGTGATCGNTCGCAATCTCTAACTTATGCAGCCACGCCTCAAATTCTGGCGCAGGCCTAAGGCCCATAGCGCGTCTTGCGTATAAGGCATCATGAAATGAAGTGGTCTGGTAATTCAGCATGATGTCATCTGATCCAGGAATTCCCATAATGAAATTGCAGCCAGCGACACCGAGCAGTGTCAGTAAATTATCCATGTCGTTTTGGTCTGCATCAGCGTGATTGGTGTAGCAAACGTCACACCCCATTGGTACGCCGAGAAGCTTGCCGCAAAAATGGTCTTCTAAACCTGCACGTATGATTTCTTTACCGTCGTATAGGTATTCTGGACCGATGAATCCGACCACCGTATTGACCAGAAGCGGATTGAATTTTCGCGCAACTGCGTAAGCTCTTGCTTCACATGTTTGTTGGTCAACCATATGGTGTGCATTTGCAGACAATGAACTGCCTTGGCCTGTCTCAAAATACATGACGTTATTGCCTATCGTTCCTCGATTTAGCGATAGTGCTGCATCGTGTGCTTCGGCAAGAGTGCTTAGATTAAAGCCAAAGCTGTCATTTGTAGCTTGCGTGCCGCCAATAGATTGAAACACCAAATCGACAGGAGCGTTTTTTTCTATGGCTTCGATCGTATTTGTTACGTGGGTAAGAACACAGGATTGCGTTGGTATTTCGTAGCTTTCGATGAGTTCGTTCGTCATATCGAGTAATCGACAGGTCTGAGTGACATTATCAGTGGCGGGATTTATTCCGATGACTGCATCGCCATTGGCATAGAGCAATCCATCAAGTATGCTCGCTGCGATCCCCGTGAGATCGTCAGTAGGGTGATTTGGTTGAAGTCGGGTTGATAAGTGGCCGGGGAGTCCAATGGTATTTCTAAATGCGGTACTGACGTGGCACTTTTTAGAAACCAGTATCAAATCTTGATTACGCATTATTTTACTGACCGCGGCGGCTATTTCTGGCGTGATGCCTGAGCGAATTGTCGTTAGCATTTCGGTGCTTGCGAGATCACTAAGTAGCCAGTTTCTAAAATCTCCAACCGTAAGATGAGATATGGGTTCGAAGGCTGCTTTATTGTGCTCATCAATGATCAGTCGTGTTATTTCGTCATCTTCGTAGGGAATGAGCGTATCTTCTAGAAATCGTTTAAGTGGTACTTCCGCGAGCACCATCTGTGCAACAACCCTCTCTTCAGCATTACTCGCTGCGAGTCCAGCTAATCGATCACCAGAGCGAGCAGGAGTTGCTTTCGCCA
>NZ_LWFI01001039.1:0-1363 GCF_001635735.1 Oleiphilus sp. HI0067 | reverse complement strand
TGAGATTTATGTTAATCAAGCTAATGACCAAAACCAGAAGGTCATTGGTCGTACCATTGCGCACTGAAATTTAAATTTGATGTTCTAAAATTCGATAGCCCGTTTGCTATCAGTAGCAAGATGTAAATGACAGCGTGAAATATGGGCGATAGCTAAGGCTTTGGAGCCAACAGCGCGCTAGTACTAAAATCTGGATAAACGGCTGCCAAGACCGCTCTGTGAGAACCGCTACAAATTGACTAATATTGGGCACAAGCTTAGTGAAACACTTATTAGTTGGGGAGTTTAAGAAGCGTATAGCGGCTTCAGCGAGCGCCCATCACGCATCCGAACCCTGCCATCAAATTACGCAAACTCACTAATAATTATGCGCATTGATTATTTATGTTAATTCGTTTTTGCGGACGTTTTGCGCAACATGTTAATGAGTCTAAGGGTTTGTAAATCCTCGGGTATCAGGTCTACTAGTTGCTCGGCATACGTCAGGGCTTTTTGGGTTTGGCCGAGCTCTAACAGTAAAGGCAGCACCGCATAGGTCATTCGAGGATTCTTCGGTGCGAGCTTGTGTGCAGTCTCATAGTTTTTCAAGGCTTCCTCTGCTTGTCCTTGATCTTGAAGTAAGGCACCGAATGTAAAAAAGTAATGAGGGTTATTCGGCGACAACTCCGTTGCCTTTTGCAGGTGCGCTAAAGCCAACTTTTTGTTGCGTTGACGAATACGAGTCAGGCCTAACGCGAAATAAACCTCAGCTGAGTCTGGATTAATGGTCAATGCTTGGTTTAGAACATTTATACTCTGCGCAGTATTGTTTAATGATTCCGTCAACCTCGCTAAAGCAAGGTAGGCGGGTATATATATTGGTTCAATATTTATCGCGGCATTATAGTGTTTGGCGGCATTTTCAAAATTGTTGAGATCGCGCTCTAAGTTACCGAGATTAGTGTGCGCAAAACCTCTATCCGCTTGGTAATTTTGCATACTGCGATACTCTTCTAATCCGTTTTTGATTAATTTTTTCGCTTGTACGGGGATCGATGACATTTGACTGGCGGCGGCAAGTGCGCGAGATCCTCGGGCACGAATGTTTGATTGAGCATCGTTAATAAGTGGTTTGAGTAATTGCCATTTTTCGGCATTGGAGTAGGGCGCCGCTGCGTCGATCGCCGCAAGTCTGAATTGTGGTTCTGACCTTTTCACGGCTATTTCGATTGCTTGCATCGAATCAGGATGCGGATAGTTAGCTAAACGACTAAGCGCTGATGCGCGTATGATGGTCGCTTGAGTATCGTCTGTAAAAACAGTTAACAGCTTTTGACGTCCGCTCGGTATTAGATTATCTGCCTCGTTGAAAGCGTAAGCGAAA
>NZ_LWFI01001038.1:0-1852 GCF_001635735.1 Oleiphilus sp. HI0067 | reverse complement strand
GATACCTAAATCACCAGACTCACCTGACGCAATCACTAGCTCAACAGAGCCAGAAAAAAGCTGTTCTTCGCAGCTTACGATGTCGCATTGTACAGTTGTACCCATAGGTCTTCTCCGGTAGAAATCAGTGTCGTAATAATTATCACGACACTAATAACTCAGATTACATGTCCTTCGCTTTCTCGATCGCTTCATCGATAGAACCAACCATGTAGAACGCCTGTTCTGGAAGGTCATCGAACTCACCGTTAAGAATGCCTTGGAAACCACGGATAGTATCTGCAAGAGACACATACTTACCAGGAGAACCAGTAAATACTTCAGCAACGTGGAAAGGCTGCGACAAGAAACGCTCAATCTTACGAGCACGTGCAACAGTTTGCTTATCTTCTTCAGAAAGCTCGTCCATACCAAGAATCGCGATGATGTCTTTCAATTCTGCATAACGCTGAAGAACTGTTTGAACACCACGAGCAACTTCATAGTGCTCGTTACCGATTACTAATGGATCCAACTGACGTGAAGTTGAGTCAAGTGGGTCAATCGCTGGGTAGATACCCTTAGAAGCGATGTCACGGCTCAATACAACCGTTGCGTCCAAGTGAGAGAACGTTGTTGCTGGTGATGGGTCAGTCAAGTCATCCGCCGGTACGTATACCGCTTGGATAGAAGTGATCGAACCAGTCTTAGTAGAAGTGATACGTTCCTGAAGAACCCCCATCTCTTCTGCTAGTGTTGGCTGGTAACCTACCGCTGAAGGCATACGACCTAGAAGTGCTGATACTTCAGTACCTGCAAGTGTGTAACGGTAAATGTTGTCTACGAATAGTAGAACGTCTTTGCCTTCGTCACGGAACTTCTCAGCCATCGTCAAACCAGTTAGCGCTACACGCAGACGGTTTCCTGGTGGCTCATTCATCTGGCCGTAAACCATTGCTACTTTAGAGTCTGTAGGAGTCTCTAAGTTAACAACGCCCGCTTCCTGCATCTCGTGGTAGAAGTCGTTACCCTCACGAGTACGCTCACCAACACCTGCGAATACTGAAAGACCAGAGTGCTTAAGTGCGATGTTGTTGATAAGTTCCATCATGTTAACGGTCTTACCAACACCGGCACCACCAAACAGACCAACTTTACCACCCTTAGCGAATGGACAAACTAAGTCGATTACTTTGATACCTGTTTCTAGAAGCTCTGCACTTGCCGCTTGCTCAGCGTAAGTAGGAGCTTTACGGTGAATAGGCATACGCTCTTGTTCACCGATTTCACCGCGCTCATCGATTGGTCGACCAAGTACGTCCATGATACGACCCAGTGTTTCAGTACCTACTGGTACAGAAATTGGAGCGCCAGTGTTTGCTACATTAAGGCCACGCTTAAGACCTTCTGTGCTACCCATTGCGATGGTACGAACGACACCATCACCTAGTTGCTGTTGAACTTCGAGAGTGGTTTCGCCACCGTCAACAGTCAACGCATCATATACATTAGGTACTGAATCGCGCGCGAATTCGACGTCGATTACCGCCCCAATGATTTGTACGATACTTCCGCTACTCATGTTCGGTTCCTCGTTAAAAATATATTCTTTATCAATCTCTTAATCGCTGTGCGCTAAACTGCAGCTGCACCGCTAACAATCTCAGAAATTTCTTGAGTGATTGCTGCCTGACGTGCTTTGTTGTAAACCAGTTGCAACTCGTTGATCATTTCGCCCGCGTTATCCGTAGCGGCCTTCATTGCAATCATACGTGCTGCTTGTTCACATGCTGCGTTTTCCACAACGCCCTGATACACCTGAGATTCGATAAAACGAGTCAATAATCCGTCGAGCAAAGCTTTTGCGTCGGGC
>NZ_LWFI01001037.1:0-1136 GCF_001635735.1 Oleiphilus sp. HI0067 | reverse complement strand
CGCGCATGGACGTCCAAAGCCGCTAAATCAAGATGAGCCCCGAGAGCTAGCCGAAGCCATCGCTGACATGAATCTCAATTACGTGGTTATAACTTCTGTTGACCGTGACGATCTGCGTGATGGTGGTGCTCAGCATTTTGCTGATTGTATCTCTGAAACTCGCTCAAGAACTGATTCAATTGAAATTGAAGTTCTCGTTCCGGATTTCAGGGGGCGTATGGACGTAGCAATCGATATTCTTAAAGACACTCCACCTGATGTCTTTAATCATAATCTAGAGACCGTGCCATCCTTATATAAAAAGGTTAGACCTGGCTCCGATTACGATTGGTCGTTAGATTTATTGGAAAAGTATAAAGCTGCGGCACCTTCAGTGATTACGAAGTCGGGTTTAATGCTTGGTATTGGTGAAACGAAAGAAGAAGTTATTCAGGTGATGCGTGATTTACGCGCACACAATGTCGATATGCTTACGCTCGGTCAATATCTACAACCGAGTCGTGACCACTTGGCCGTTGAACGTTTCGTTACACCTGAAGAATTTGATGAGTTAGGCGAACTTGCCAAAGAAATAGGTTTTAAGCATGTTGCGAGTGGTCCATTAGTTCGTTCGTCGTATCACGCAGACAAGCAAGCAAAGGGCGAGAAGGTCGGTTAACTCTTGGCTCTTAAGAGGTTCTTCGTTGAAACTGTCAAAGATTAAAACTGGAAGCTTTGAAAGGCGTTTAAGCTTGACTAAGGCTGGTTTGGTCTCCGGTACGCGTATGGCGGGCAGTTTGACGGCCGGTCTCTTTCAGTCCTCACAAAAACGCGCAGAGGCGCGCAGTGCGGCACTTTCACGAGAAGCTAAGTATCTCGTTGAAGAGTTGGGTAAGCTCAAAGGCAGTGTTGTTAAGATTGGTCAGATTATGGCGCTTTACGGCGAGCATTTTCTACCAGTTGAGGTGACTGAAGCGCTTCATACGCTTGAAGAGAAAACCGCGGCGCTCGATTGGTCTATCATGCGTGGTTTGTTGTACGAACAGCTCGGCTCGGAGCGTTTTCAAGAACTTGATGTGTGCGAAACATCTATTGGGACGGCTTCTTTGGGGCAGGTGCATCGAGCGATTGTGAAAAGCAGTGGTGAAGAGATTTGT
>NZ_LWFI01001036.1:0-1454 GCF_001635735.1 Oleiphilus sp. HI0067 | reverse complement strand
TTAAACATACTGGCATTTTTGTGATGGTGACGGCAGAGACTTCAAAAGACATGGTCATGGGCGCTTTGGAATATCTTCCGGATGGGTATATTACAAAGCCGCTTACCAAGTCTGTTCTTCAGGAGAGAATGGATCGTCTTATTGAGCAGAGCGAAGTGCTCAAGCCGATCAATGCAGCGATTGATGAGGGCGACTCTAAGAAAGCCATTGCTTTATTGGGACAAGAGATAAAGCGTGAAACTCGTTATATTTTGTGGTGTCTTCGAACGCTCGCAAACTTGTATTATCACGAAGGTGAGATGGAAAAGGCGCGCAAGATCTACAATGACGTTTTGACGAAGCGTGACATCGGCTGGGCGCGGCTTGGATTGGGGCGAGTTAAAGCAGCTGTCGGCGAGGTAGAAGGAGCGGTCGATGACTTTACGCAAGTTTTAGATGTCAATCCGAATGTCATCGAAGCATATGATGAATTAGCGGATGCGTATTTGTCCATGAATCAACCGCGCGATGCACAGCGTACTTTAGAAGACGCCGTGGGAATATCGCCGCACGCGTACAATCGTCAACAAAAACTAGCCGAAGTTTGCACTGATAATCGTGATATTGAAGGGGCCGCAGGTGCTTATAAAGCCTCAATGAAACTTGGCTTTCACTCAGTTCATGATAAGCCAGAGAACTACTTGAATCTTGGTCGTTGCTTGTCTGATATGGCAGACGGCGACACAAGTGAGCTCGGTAAGAAACGCGCAAAGGAAGCTGTTCAGGTGATGGGGCGAGTCGCTAAGAAATTTAAGGATGATCCGACCGTTCGAATGAATGCTGCGTTGATAGAGGCACGGACTTATCAAGGTCAAGGGGATCACCGAAAGTCTGATGAGATTTTTGCAAAAGCAAAAAAACTAATCTCTGACCAAGAGCTTGATTCAGCGACTCAGCTAGAGTACGCAAGAACACTCTACAGCATGGGTGAGACTGAAGAGGCAGAAGGGTTGTTGTCTAGTTTAGCCGCTGCGGAGCAAGACAATGCTTCTATGATCAAGTCTATTAACGAGTTGATAGATGAGCCTGTTGGTCTTCAAGCTAAAGTGCGAGCAAGAAAACTCAATAAAACGGGGATTAAATCTTTTGAATCAGGTGATTTGGAAGCTGCGATTGAATCATTCAATGATGCTTTGGAATGCACGCCTAAGCATCCTGCGCTAAATCTTAATATTGTCCAAGTAACACTCAAGATGATCGAAACTCAAGGAGCGCTTGGTCAGTTGGTTAGTCGCTGTACGCAGTGCCTCGAAAACGTCGCCCATATCCCTGAACAGCATTCACAATACAAGCGTTATCAATTCCTGCAAAAGAAAGTCGCCGCGCTTTAAAGTGTTGGTAAATGATTTCGCTTCTTGAACTAGAGCGCTAGACGTTATCTTTATTGATCGTTGTCATGAACAGGTAGGCCTACA
>NZ_LWFI01001035.1:0-1935 GCF_001635735.1 Oleiphilus sp. HI0067 | reverse complement strand
ATTTTGTTGAACAGCCATACGTTTCTCCCGAAAGGTGTCTTTCTCATGTGGCGCAATCTATAAATGCGCGCAAATCATAAACTATTTTATGAGCTTCAATTCAGATAACACAGCAAAAGGATTTTCTTTTTCCGGTGCTTCTTCGATTTCTTGCTCTTCCCCAAACTGCTCTGCTTTACAATCATCATGATAGGAAAACATCGGCAAACTGAGGATCAATTCCTCTTCGACCACATCATAAACCGGCATAACTTCCGGCTCGACCAAAAGCGGCTCGTAGTATCCAGGTAGGTTCTTAGCTTGCTCATCTGATAAGACAATACCAAGCTGAAAGTCTGACTCTACTACCTTGTTAACCGCTTCTAAGCAACGCTCGCAGGTCAAAGCTAATTCCGCTTTCAGGTGCCCTTTGAGAACTCTAAGATGTTGCTCATCGCGATCAAACTCAAGCATTACTTCTACATCCCCTTCAGTACTTAGCACAATATCTGCCAAACGAGGCATGCATTGCACTGCAATTTTCCCCTGCAAAACCTTGTTTTGGTCAGCGTATTTAAGGGGATCGACAGTCTTTGGGAGTGAGTGATCCGACATAAGCGCGCAATTCTATTGGCGAGACCCGTACTTGTCAAAAGAAAACAACATTTTTTTAACAATCGTTCAAAGCAGTGCACAACTGAGGCTTCAGCATCAGTTTGGAATATGAAACACTAGCGCCAATTCGAACTATTTCAAGAAAACTAAATGACTACCCATCGCATAATTCTTGGCTCATCTAGCAAATACCGCAAAACTCTATTAGAAAAGCTGTTTTCTCATGTTGAATGCATTGCTCCTGAGATCGATGAAAGATCTATTTCGGCCAACTCTCCAAAAGACTTAGCTCTAAAGCTCGCATCACTAAAAGCGCATAATGTGGTGGCATCACTCTCATCACCAATCAAAAGCATTGTTATCGGTAGCGATCAGGTAGCTTATTGCGACGGAGTATATCTTCATAAACCAGGTTCTTTCAAAAAGAACTGCGAGCAACTCGCCTTCTGCTCAGGCAAAGAGGTTTCGTTTTTTACTGCTCTTTCGGTCGTTAACACCGAAACAATGCAGGAAGAAACCACTTGCGATCTAACGCGCGTGAAATTTAAGCCTTTAACATCCGCCCAAATTGAAAGCTATGTGCAAAAAGAGCCATCTTATGATTGTGCGGGCGGATTCAAGGTCGAAGGTTTAGGCGTTACGTTGTTTGAGGCGATTGAGACAAAAGACCCAAATGCTCTGATAGGCCTCCCATTAATAGAGCTATGCCACATACTTAAGCGCTTCGGTATTATGCTCCCATAAAAAAGGCAGCTAATTAGCTGCCTTATATAGCTTTTTAAAAAATCTAACGAAGCTGCATGGTATTCAAACCTAATACTGAACTGATCGCTCCGCCGATGGATACACCCAAGGACTCTGTAAATTGCTGGAGTGGGTCTGGCTGCAATGAGAAGTCAACAATATCTTCAGCACCGACAAGCTCGCGCGCCACGTAACCAGAACTACCTAATCCGTCAATCAAGCCCAACTCAAGAGCTTGCTCCCCATTCCAGATCAATCCACTAAATAACTTATCGTTTTCTACCAAACGATCACCACGCCCTTCTTTCACCTTATCAATGAATTGCTGATGCGTACTAGTTAATACAGTTTTCCAGAATGCCACCTCTTCTGGATCCTCTTCACTAAACGGGTCCAGAAATGCTTTGTGCTCACCAGAGGTATAAGTGCGACGCTCAACGCCATATTCATCAATCAGGTCAACAAAGCCAAAACCTGCTGCTGTTACACCAATAGACCCAACTAAGCTTGCTTTATCTGCATAAATTTCGTCAGCAGCCGCTGCCATGTAATAAGCGCCAGAGGCTCCCAAATCGGTAATCACTGCATAGAGTTTTT
>NZ_LWFI01001034.1:0-1433 GCF_001635735.1 Oleiphilus sp. HI0067 | reverse complement strand
AAACAAAAAGAACTTCGTGAAGCTTCAGTGCAGCTCGACAGCAAAATGCGTGAAATACGTAATTCTGGAAAGATTTTTGGCAGTGAACGTATTGCTGTAATGGCTGCTTTGAATCTTACCTACGAGTTAATGCAAAGCTCTGAGAACACTTTTGGTGATCAAAAGAAATTATCAAAGCTTGAAGCACAAATGGATCGCATGCTCGGTGCGAAAGACGCTCGCTAGTTTCAACTTTAATTTTTTGTTTTTTTTAGGAATGCTGAATGCAAACAGCTAAGTAAATACATATACTTGCGATGTGTTCTGGAATGTTTGCCAGCTAGATAAGTCCTCGAGCCGATACTTAGTACCAGGCAAGTATGTTGTATGATGTGTGCAGGTCCCCATCGACGGGAAAGCCTAATTCATATCATGTGCTAGCCACCTTGAACCTTTTCGGTTCAAGGCCCTATCAGGCAGCGGCATTTCGGGCACACTACTTTAAATGACTCAATATAATGAGCGACACATCCTCTCTACTTTCACCTCATGAACAACGACGAAGAATTCGTCAAGAACGTCGTGCTTTGCCTGAAAGTAGTCGGCGGAGAAAAAGCCTCGCCATCACGAAGAAAATCATTGCTAATCCCAAATTTATTGCAGCCAAACACGTAGGCTTATATCTATCTGACAAAGGTGAAGTCGATACCCAGTTCCTCATTCAAGCGTGTTTTGCATTAAACAAAAAAGTCTATTTACCTGTGTTAGATCGCTTTCGTTCAAACGAAATGGTCTTCATCGAGTATCAAACTGACGACAAATTGATCAGCAATAAATTTAATATGCCCGAACCAGCAATGAGTATTCGTAAGCGCATACCCGCGAGATGTTTATCACTCGTATTGTGCCCCTTAGTGGGGTTCGATAAAGACTGCGCGCGCTTGGGAATGGGGGGCGGATATTACGACCGCCATTTTGAGTTTAAAACAAAAAAGGGCGCATCATGGCGCCCTCCTTATCTGCTCGGTCTAGCGTTTGAGCTACAAAAACTGCCACCCATCGAAACCCAAGCGTGGGATGTGCGCCTTAATAGTGTCACTACCGAGCTACATACCTATTTCGCGCGCAAGAACTGAAGATAGGCAGGATTATCACTCTCATCCCAATACGGAAAACCAATTTCATCTAGCATCGCTAAAAACGTTGGCTTCTCTTCTTCACTGACCTGCACCCCCATAAAGACACGACTATATGCCGCTCCGTGGTTGCGGTAATGAAACATTGAGATATTCCATTTGCTACCAAGCGAGGTCAAAAATTTCATCAAAGCGCCAGGGCGCTCAGGAAACTGAAAACGAAATACTTGCTCATTTTCGGCGTTAGATGGGCCACCGACCATATGTCGCACATGCAGTTTAGCGACTTCATTATCGGTTAAATCCATCACTGGATAA
>NZ_LWFI01001033.1:0-47195 GCF_001635735.1 Oleiphilus sp. HI0067 | reverse complement strand
AGTTTCTTGTTGATGCCGATACGCACCAATTCTATTTCTTAGAAGTGAATACCCGCTTACAAGTTGAGCACGGTGTTACCGAAGAGGTCTTCGACATCGACCTCGTCGAGTGGATGCTAAAACTCGCATCTGGAGAAGACATTGATCTTGCCAATAAACGTAAGAATTTGAAGGCGCATGGGCATGCTATTCAAGTGCGTTTGTATGCGGAAGATCCATATCGCGACTTCCAACCTTGTCCAGGGTTGCTCAGCAAGGTGTCGTTTCCAGGCTACCCACATGTGCGCATTGATCACTGGATTGAGTCGGGCATTGAAGTACCTCCTTATTTTGATCCTATGTTGGCGAAAGTCATCGTTAAGGGGCATGACCGTCAGCATGCTTTGATTTGTTTACGCGATGCGCTCGATGATATTCGCTTGTACGGTGCAGAAACGAATCTTGCGTATCTAAAGCGTTTGTTACGCGACCCTGTTTTGGAAGGTGGTCTCGTTACGACACGTTATTTGAATGACTTTACATTCACACCTGCACGCATTGATGTGATCACTGGCGGAACGCAGACGACCATTCAAGATTTGCCAGGCCGAGTAGGGTATTGGGATGTTGGCGTTCCGCCATCTGGACCGTTTGATAGTTATTCATTCCAGTTGGGTAATCGCCTATTAGATAACCCAGATGATGCAGCAGGCCTAGAAATTACCGTTCAAGGTCCTGAGCTGCAATTCCAGACAAGCACACAAGTGGTCATCACTGGTGCCAAGATCGAGTCCACCCTTGACGATAAGCCCATTGAGCTAAATCAAGTATTAAGTATTAACGCGGGAGAAGTTCTAAAACTTGGCCGTATTACTGGTGCCGGCACGCGCGCTTATCTTTGCATTCAAGGTGGTTTGAATTGCCCAGCATATATGGGCTCTCGTTCGACATTTACCTTAGGACAGTTTGGCGGACATAACGGTCGTGCTTTGCGTATTGGTGATGTCTTACATCTAAATCAGATTGATCGCGCTGGGGATGAAAGTTCTTCAGATGACAATACTTCTCTTGATAGTAGCTCCCATGAGCAGGCGCCGATTGAACTTCTCCCTAGCATTGAAAACATGTGGGAGCTGCGGGTTATCTGCGGGCCTCATGGTTCGCCTGACTTTTTCACACGGGAAGATATTGATACCTTTTTTGAACATACCTGGGAAGTGCATTACAACTCAAGCCGCACGGGTGTTCGCCTAATTGGACCAAAGCCCAATTGGGCGCGAGAAAACGGCGGTGAGGCAGGGTTACATCCTTCTAATATTCACGATAACGCTTACGCCTTTGGTACGGTAGATTTTACCGGCGATATGCCTGTTATCCTTGGTCCAGATGGACCATCTCTTGGTGGATTTGTTTGTCCTGCGACGGTCATTCAAGCAGACCTCTGGAAATTAGGCCAGCTCAAAGCGGGTGCTAAAGTGCGCTTTAAGGCTGTTTCTGTCACGGATGCCGTCGAGTTGTACGCACGTCAGCAGCGTTGTTTGCGTTCTTTGCATTTTGAAAAAGAAGTGATCGAGCACGAGCCACAAACTACACCGATCTTAAAGACCTTATCTGCTGAAGAGTATGGCGTTGCGGTGACATATCGTGTCGCCGGTGATCA
The DNA here is from genome assembly GCF_001635735.1 of Oleiphilus sp. HI0067. Lineage (NCBI taxonomy): Bacteria > Pseudomonadati > Pseudomonadota > Gammaproteobacteria > Oceanospirillales > Oleiphilaceae > Oleiphilus > Oleiphilus sp. HI0067. Next base: position 45,556 of record NZ_LWFI01001033.1, on the reverse strand, counting down.
GTTCTTGTTGGTCGAATATGGTGAGCAGAGCTTAGATATTGCTCTACGTTTTCGAGCGCATGCTTTGATGCAATTCTTGCAAGATGCAGACATAGAAGGTGTGCTTGAACTCACTCCGGGAATCCGTTCTCTTCAAGTGCACTATGACAGTCAGACCCTGTCTTTAGGCGTGTTGATGCTGCACTTGCAGTCAGCAGAGGATGCCTTGAAAACACGACTTCAGTCTTTACGTGTACCATCGCGTACGGTTTATTTGCCGCTGTCTTGGGATGACGAAGCTTGTCGATTGGCGATTGAAAAGTACGATCAAACCGTTCGTGAAAACGCACCGTGGAGCCCAAGTAATTTAGAGTTTATTCGCCGTATCAATGGGCTAGAAAGCATTGATGATGTGAAGAAAATTGTCTTCGATGCCTCTTACTTGGTGATGGGTTTAGGCGATGTGTACTTAGGTGCGCCGGTTGCCACGCCTGTCGATCCCCGTCATCGTCTTGTGACCACAAAGTACAATCCAGCGCGCACGTGGACAGCCGAAAACTCTGTTGGCATCGGTGGCTCATATCTATGTGTTTATGGCATGGAAGGGCCGGGCGGTTATCAGTTTGTTGGCCGCACGCTTCAAATGTGGAATCGCTACAGGAAGACCGAGTTTTTCGAGAAACCTTGGCTTTTGCGCTTCTTTGATCAAATTCGATTCTATGAGGTTTCTCACGACGAATTGATGACAATTCGTGAGCAATTTCCTGTTGGCACTTACCCGATCAAAGTTGAAGAAGGCTCATTCAGCCTATCTGAATATCAAGCGTTTTTATCCGAGAATCAAGAATCCATTGATACCTTTAAGGGCAAACGCGAAGCCGCTTTTGAAGCGGAGTTGGCAGAGTGGCATCGTACAGGACAGTTTAACTTCGAAGTGGCTGAAGATAATCTCGATTTGAGTGAAACGAGCTGGGAGGAAGGGCAGATTGTTGTAGACAGCCCTGTATCAGGGAGTGTTTGGCAGAGCGAGATTACGTCGGATTCAGAAGTTGTTAAAGGTCAGGTCTTGATGATTTTAGAGTCCATGAAAATGGAAATTCCTGTTCATGCGACAAGCTCGGGCGTCGTCAAACAAGTGCTACTAGATAAAGGTCAGCGCGTGTCGCCAGGACAAGCCTTAGTAGTGATCGAAGAGCACTAAGGCGCAAAGGTGTGCCTGTCTAAAAAACGTGAACAGAATAATCAAAGAGAACAGTAGTAATGAATAGTTTAAACCTAGCGATTGCGGATCAAACCATCACACCATTAAGCATCGAAACACTCAAGCAGGCCTATGCCGCTGGAACCACAACGCCTAGACAAGTATTGGCAGATATTCGTGAGCGCACAGAGGCTTATAGCGATCGGAATATTTGGATTCACTTATTAAGCGACGCCGAGCTTGATCGCTACCTAAGCAAACTGGAAGCGGGTGACGTCAATTCTCTGCCTTTGTGGGGCGTTCCGTTCGCGATCAAAGACAATATTGATCTGGCAGGTATTCCGACCACAGCCGCCTGTGAAACCTTCGCCTACACACCCGATGAGTCTGCGTTTGTGGTCGATCAACTTATCAAAGCAGGCGCCATACCTGTTGGTAAAACGAATCTGGATCAATTTGCCACAGGGCTAAATGGCACACGCTCGCCCTACGGTGAATGTCGTAATGCCTTCGATGCGAAGTACATCAGTGGTGGCTCAAGCGCGGGTTCATCTGTGTCAGTCGCCTTAGGCCTAGCAAGCTTCAGTTTAGGCACTGACACCGCCGGTTCAGGACGCGTGCCGGCCTGCCTGAATAACTTATATGGCGTTAAACCAACACGAGGGTTGTTGTCTGCCAGCGGCATGTTGCCAGCGTGTCGTAGCTTAGATTGCATGACGATTTTTGCGCTGAACGCAGATGAATCGAACTTAGTTTTGTCGGTCGCAGAAGGGCTTGATGACAATGACGGCTATAGTCGTGCCAATCCTTATCCTAATCAAACACGGCAATATGGTGTGCGTGCAGGGGATTTGAAAATCGGAGTCATCCAATCAGATCAGCTCGAATTCTTCGGTGACGCAGCATACGAGCACGCGTATTTAGCGACTGTAGAACGCATTAAAGATGACGGTGCTCAGATTGAAGAGCTCGACTTCTCGCCCTTTGTTGAAGCTGCGAAATTGTTATACGAGGGACCTTGGGTAACTGAGCGTTACTTGGCAACACAACCTTTAATTGATGAGCAACCTGAAGCAATGTTCCCAGTTGTGCGAGAGATCATCGAACCAGGCAAGAATGCAAGTGCTGCGGCCTTGTTTACCGCGCAATATCGCTTGCAAGAATTGAAAGCAAAATGCGATGCGATTGTTGCACAATATGATTGTTTGCTAACGCCGACGGCAGGGCGCTTCTTTACAGTTGATGAGCTACTTGAAGAGCCTGTTTTGCGTAACAGTCAGTTGGGACATTACACCAACTATATGAACTTGCTAGACATGAGTGGCTTAGCCATTCCAACAGCCTTCACGGATCAAGGTTTACCTTTTGGCGTGACTTTAGTGGGCCCTGCCTTTGCTGATCGTGCATTGCTGTCCATCGCTAAACGCTTTGAGACATTGTTTGATCTTCCACTCGGCGCTTCAGATTTATCTCGCGAGCGCACAGAAGCCGCACAGGTATCGACAACACAGACGGTAGATGTACTTGTATGTGGTGCGCATTTGGAGGGCTTGCCATTGAACTGGCAGTTGAAGGAGCGCAAGGCAGTACTGAAGTTAAAAACACAAACCGCACCTGGATATCGAATGTATGCACTTGCTGGTGGGCCTCCATTTAGACCTGGCCTAGTGTTAGATGAAGAAAAAGGGGCTGCCATTGATGTCGAGATTTGGACTGTGCCCTCTGAACAGTTTGGGAGTTTTGTTGCAGGAATACCTGCGCCCTTAGGCATTGGTAAGGTCAAACTGGCAGATGGTTCGTTTGTTAGCGGATTCATTTGCGAACCTTACGGTTTAGAAGGCGCCGAAGAAATTACGCAGCTTGGCGGCTGGCGTGCTTACATGGCGACAAAATAAGCCTAGCCTGATCATTTTTTGATTAGGCTCTGGATGTTTTGGTATGTCAGGCAACCATTATGCAAGCTTCACGACAAGGCCAAAACTGTTATCTCATCGTAAGCTCACTCATACTAGTAAAAGTTCAATGTTCAATGCTTGGTGTGAGTGTGTTTTATGTCAGACAGTGTCAACGTCAAAGAATTACCTAAGGCAGTCATCTTTGATTTAGATGGCACCTTGGTAACGTCTAGTCTCGATTTTGTTCTCTTATGCAAAGAGACGGGATGTGTGCCGGGGCAGGATATTCTGCGATATGTCGAAGACTTGCCCGAGCATGAGCAATCTTCAGTCAAGGCAACGATTCATGACCATGAGATGCGCGACGCGCATAGCTCTGAAGTAATTGCTGGAGTGCCTGAGACGCTGCTCAAACTCAGTAATTCATCCATCAAAACAGGCGTTGTCACACGCAATTCGATTCCTGCAAGTCAACTGAAACTTGATCGTAGTCAGTTGCGAGTGGGAAGAGTACTTGCACGTGAGCACGCCCCTCCTAAGCCTTCACCTGACGCTTTATTGATGCTCGCCGACGAATGGCAAGTTGACCCCAAGCATTGTATCTACGTTGGCGATTTTCGTTACGATCTCGAAGCCGCGCACAATGCAGGTATGCATGCCGCTTGGTATGCCTCAGGGTATTCTTCTCAACCGGAATGGGCGCATCTCGCGCACTTTGATTTCTCTCATTATAACGATTTTATTCCTACATTAGCCGCGTATTGGCGAAAAGTTTCTGCGGGCGCGTAGCAAATTTAATAAGTCAGTCATCTGCAACTGATCACTTCAAACTTTCAATCCGTACACAATTAGGCATCGGTCGTTACGTCGATAAACTGGCTTTAGAGCTTAGCTTGATATTTTAGGTAGAGGACATAGATTGAACAATGGTTTGGAAAAACATTTTTGTTGCATTGATAGTAAGCACGTTTTTCTTAGCAAGCGGGTGTAGCTTGGTACGGCATACGATTGAACACGCACCGTATTCAGTTATTGAAACTAAGAACGCGGAAGAAGCGGAGTCTGAAAATATCGAAGTACGTGAATATCAACGTCTGTTGTTAGTGACTGCGCCGATGAACCCAGGCTCTAGAGAGGATGGGGCCTTTCGTAAGTTATTTGCTTATATCTCTGGCGAAAATAGCGAAGAGAAAGAAATTTCAATGACTGCGCCAGTGTTTATGGATCCGGCAAAGACAGAACAAATGTCTTTTGTGCTGCCCGAAAGTTTTGAGCTGTCGACTGCGCCGAGCCCGAGAGATGCTGCGGTCGAGGTTCAAGAGCTCCGTAACATGAAGATGGCGGTTATCCGTTTCAGTGGTACCTTGAGCGAGGAAAATATTTCAGATAACCGCACCATCCTAGAAGATTGGATTACAGAGCAGGGTTACGAAATGGATGGGCCTGTGCTGATTGCTGGCTATGACCCACCGACCTCCATTCCTTGGTTTCGGCGTAACGAAGTTCTTATTCCGATTCGCTAACTTCAGGCGCTGATCTTGCGCTTATTATAGGTTCTGGGTGCAAAGAGACTTCATTATCAAAGAAGCGATCCCAAAGTAGCGGTAGACGAGACATATCGCGCAGCGTTTCAGTACGGCGCGCGACCATCGGCTCGATGCTCACGTTTCCGTTCTCGCTACTCTCTTTATTCTCACTTCTATCAGTGGAATCGCTATCCGCACTTCTTTTTACTTGCTTTCCGACAGCGAAATTAAAGACATAACTATCTTCCAAACCCATACGAAGGTCAGTCATCACCACTTCATTATTGACGAGTTCCGCCCGGTAAAAGCCTTTGGTAAACCACTGTAGACGCTGCACGTTCCATTGATCTGCAATGTCGCTCAGTAGTTCTTCACCTTTTGGGTAGGCACGAAAATCAACAGACTCAGGAGAATCCCATACGGCGACGTGTGCGACATAATAGTCTTGGTCATTGATCGCCACTACGCGCCACAGCAAGGTGTTCAAGGGCATTGGCGTAGTCAGCACAGCGTATACGTTCATGTTTTGCTGAACGAGAGTCTCTTGCAAAATACTTTTCATGGTCGATTTTGCGACTAACGACCAAGCTAAATAACTCGAGCTAATAACGAGCGCACAGACACTGGCTATGCGTGCCTTACGGCTATTCCACCCTACATATGCAGCTATCCCTAAACCAATCAATAAAGGCAATGTGTAGGCTAGATCAATAATAAACAGACTAGAAATACCAAAAGGGTATTCGGTAATAGGCCAAAGCAGTTGCGTGCCATAAACGGTAAACGCATCTAAAAGTGAGTGGGTCCAAAAAATAGCCAAAATGGCTGCCCCCCATCGAAGTTTATGTTCGTGGGTTTGGGGGTGAATTTTAATGGCTAACCAAACTAGTAAAGGCGTTACGAGCGCTTGGACAAATAGGCTATGACTGAAACCTCTATGGTAGGTAAAGTCCTCGACGACTCCGCCATAAGGAATAAGTACATCTAGATCGGGTAGGGTGCCGAGCGCGGCTCCCCAAACGGGAGCTAGTCGACCGATCTTGCTCCCAACTTTCGTTCCAAGAATGGCATGACCAACGGTCGCCCCTAGTGCAGCTTGGCTAAGTGAATCCATTAAGTGTTCTCGTTGCTCTCGTTAGTTGCGTTAGTCGCGTTGATGCGGGTATCGAAGATAGATTTAATTGTTCCGCAAAGGTTCAGAATGGTTTTTGAAATACTGAATCACATCGTGGATATCAAAAACTAATGAGATGCTTAGAAAGCCGGCTAAGCCTACAAGGTAGCTATGAAACGCACCTGTGTAATCGCCAAGATAAACAAGAATGTAAGCGAGAAGAGGAACCCATAGAAGATGCGCTAAGCCTAAAATTTTCTGATAGCCGAAGTAGCAATACATACCAACCATAACGATGCCTTGGAACGCAAAAATACCAAGAATGGCTTGAGCCAGTTCATATTCTAAAAATGCAATGCTGCCCAGGTTGATCGCCATCAGCGCATTCACCCAAATAACGACCCAAGTTGGTTGTTGAAATAGCTCAATCATAAATCCGCTTGGTTTTTTCATGGAAAACTCCTCAGGCCTGTTTGTATTTTTCTAATTCGAGTAGGTAATAACATTTTGTGTAGGCTAAGCCTTCGAGCACTTCATCTTCTTGGTATTGGAATGTCGCGCCGAGCTTTTCAACCGCTCTACGTGAACGATGATTCTCACTACCAATATGGAACCAAATTTTATCTACGTAAGGCGCAATAAAGTTGATCATCAGATCCTTCATTTCGGTATTGGCGCCTGTTCCCCATTCTTCGCACGCGAGGAACGTGTAGCCAATCGCGATCTCTCTATGTTCTGGTTTGAAATCATAGAAGCGCGTTGAACCAACGACATTGCCTGAGCTCGTATTGATAATTGTATAGGCGCTATCGCTTGCTGCTGCACCATCGAAAAAACGCGTTTTAAAGCGCTCACGCTGATAGCGTTTTGAATCAGGATGTTGAGCCCAAACTTCTGGATTCGATGCGCTGGTAGCGAGTGCTTCGAAATCGTCGGCGGTGAGGGGTCTTAAGGTGATTTTTTTACCGATTAATTCAAGATCAAAACGAATGTTCATACTGCCTTATTAGAAGCCTTGCTCGCCCGATGAAGTTAGTAAACATAAGGCAGGATTAGTTTTGTTGTTTTTGTCCATTGTGCGTAAGGCTGAGGAAATTTGTCTGCAACCTGTTTGTCTTCGACTTTAGCTTGCATCACTAGTGCGAGAATGCCAAGCACAAAAATCAGTAAGGTAAGGCTATGCGCAGCAATCAGTACGTAACCCAACATCATGAACATCTCGCCGAAATACATTGGGTGACGAATACGTTTAAATAAGGCCGTTTGAGTGACGAGATATTCCATCTCTTCTAATCTTTTGTTATCGCGTTTGATGAGCCAGTAATGACTCAAAAAAATAGCACCGCCAACGAGTACAAGAATTCGCCCAGCCAGAGAATCGCTTGTGTTGATATCGGGTAGCCAGCTTGTGAACGCACTTATAATGATGCTCGCTATGAGCAGAATCGAACAAGTAAGCTTTGTAAGCCACCAATAAGACATGTTTCTTTCATCTTTTAATCATCTTAGAAGCAATACGTATTAAAGCTTAATAGGCGATTTACTTAGATGAGATCATTTTTTTATATGTCAGGGTACTTTTTGATTTAGTCTTTTAGCGACCAAGCAGTAATGGATGCTCCGCAACCGGAGTCAATGTGACAGATAATAATCCCCAGCCGAATGCAATAAGTAGTGCCCCGCCAGCTATTTGAAGATATAAGCCAAAATGACTAAACACCGCCGTCGAGCTCGATTCGCTAGCGTTTAGTAGGCGTTCAAAGAACCCTCTCGCGAATACGGTTCCTGCTGCAATGAGCGCGATAGAAATGCCAGTGCCTAGTCCCATCGCCAAGGTGGCGACGATCCCAAATCCATAGGCATTGACTAAATAGGCATAGGTCAAAACGATTAGTGCGCCAGAGCAAGGACGGAGCCCCATCGAGAACACGAGCGTTAGGTTCTGTAGCCAGGTGCTGTCGTCTTTGACTTCAATGGCATGGTTGCAGCCACAACATACATTATGTGCATAATGTTCATGGTGAGAATGATGTTCGTGCTCATGATGGTCGTGTTGGTGAGCGTGGGAGTGATGATCATGTGGATGGGCATGGTCATGATGCTCATGGTGCGAGTGTGCACTTGAATTTGAGATGCTCACTACTTTGCGTAATTTATTACCTGACTTCAGTAAAATATACAGACCCAAAGACATCACCAAGGCATAGCCTACTTGTGTAAGTTGTTCTCCCATCGTTTGCACTTCACCAAAGGTAAACTGGAGCATCTGGCCAATTACACTGACAAGAATAATCGCAACGATTGATTGCAGTAGTGCTGCGGCAAATGACAAAGCCGCGCCTTTCTTAACGCTCGCCCCTTGGGTACCAACGTAAGTCATGATCACAGCTTTGCCATGTCCTGGGCCAATGGCGTGAAAGACGCCATAAGCAAAGCTAAGGCTGATTAAGGCTAAGCCGTAAGTTTCAGGATGTTGCGCTACATTGGACATATGCTCTGATAACATACTGTGCAGCTCTTTCTGTTGGCTAGTGATGTAAATCATCCAGTCTGTCCAATTCAGCGTGGCCCAATAAATGCCGCCAGCAATGAGGCAAAGAAAGATTGCAGCTAGAAGCTTTGAGGGAGTTAAATGCATTGAATAACAGCTCTTTCAGCAAATTGATCGCCAAGCCCATCTGTGTCGCGACGTGACTGATCCAAGCTATTGGCGTAGGCGATGGTTTCTTCGGTAGGATTTGGAATCACGAGATCTTTACCGCACTCTAAGTTCAGTCCACCGACAATCGAGATATCGTCAACGGATTTGTGGTTCATCGCAATGTAATAGGTTGGATCGTACACAGACCAGACGACTTTTTTACCATCTAAATTAATGGGATTCTCGAAACGAATCGTAAAGTCGAGCGTCATAAAACTTACCGGTGGTTGAGGCTCAATACGCAGCGACGCTTGATTCGCTCTTGGTATATCGATGTTGTTTCCATCAACAATTAGGTTTGAGAAATAGTTGTGGCGAGCAAGGTTTTTGCGCATGTCTTCGGCCATCAGCTTTAGGCCGACAGTCTCGTCGTCATAAGCGTTTTTTAAACTTGCAGAGGTGATCATGGAGTAGATGGCATCGAACTCCCATGACTGTTGAATTTCGATTAAACGGTTGTCGGCATCCACTAAGAATTGTGTTTTTATACTGATCCAGTTGTGCGGGTGCGCGAGCGCGACAGTGCTACTCAGCGAACTAAGTAAGGCAAATACAAAGGCGCGTATCGAGAATGCTTTTAATCGGGTCTTATTATATTTTTGGACTAATTGCATTGTATCGTGACTCGTTCAGAAAATAGTTGTCCCAGACCATCACTATCTCGCTGCGTTTGATCAAGGCTAGCGGCATAGTCTATGTCTTCTTGTGTTGGCGAGGGCAGTTTAAATTGCTTCGCGCAACGCGTTTTCTCATTCGCAATCACATTGACTGCATCGGCTGAATGGTGATTCATCGCGACATAGTACGTCGGATCGAATACCGACCATGTGATTGCTTTTCCTGCTAATTTTACGGGAGTATCAAACGCAAAGATTTGCTTGAGTTTGAGTTTTCCTTGCTCTGAATATGGCTCAAACTTCGCGTAAACTGGCTTGCTCAGCGGTATGTCGATTTTGTCGAGCTGTAAACTCGAAAAATACTTGTATGGCTTAAGATTAGTAACCATATCTTGGGCCAACATTTCGAGTCCGAGCATTTCATTCTCGTATTCTTTCGTAACGGTTTCTAGTGCTATGCGTGAATAGACTTCATCAAACTCCCAAAGTTGCGTGATCTCAATGAGATTTCCGTCTGCATCAAGCGTGAGTGTTGTCTGCACATCTATCCAAGAGTGAGGGTGTGCATGTGCGACCGAAACCCAAATTACAGTGCTCAACAAAAAACGAAATACTACTTTCAACATGTCACGGCTTAGCAAGATAATCGTTAGGGGCACATCTTTACTCATGCCCTAGGCGGATGCAATCTCTTAAGTGGCCATGCAATGTGCATATTTAACAGTTCTAAACACTAAACATTTGTAAGCTGAATGTTATTGTCATCTTGCTCTGTTAATATGCGCATCGTCATAAATAAAACAAGCGGTATTTGAATGAGCGGTAAGCCAAAACTTCTTTGGGTGAATGTCCTGTTTTTCGTTATAACTGGGCTGTTTGCAGCAGTTGTTGTGCCTTGGTATGGCTTTGTTGAGGGCTACGATATATTCCAGGTCGTGGCAGCTCTCTTGTGTATGGGTTTTTGTGGAATGTCGATTACTGCGGGTTATCACCGTTTGTGGTCTCATCCTACCTATAAAACAAAACCTTGGATTCGTGTTGTTTATGCCATAGGCGGGGCTTTCTCGATTCAAAATAGCGCTTTGCACTGGGCATCTGACCACCGTATTCATCACCGCTATGTCGATCAAAACGATAAAGACCCGTATTCCGCAAAAAAAGGTTTCTGGTTCTCGCACATGGGTTGGATGTTGCGTGATTATAATCGCGAAACCTATAACGATTACTCTAACGTTCCTGATTTAAAGCGCGACCCTGTTGTGATGTGGCAGCACCGCAATTATTTGAAGTTAGTCGTGCTGACAAACTTCGGTATTCCTTTTGTAATTGGTGTTTGGCATGGCGATATTATTGGCACCATGTTGATCGTTGGCTTTTTACGTCTTGTGCTCTCTCAACAAGTGACTTTCTTTATTAATTCGCTCGCACACTATTGGGGTAGCCAACCTTATACTGATAAGAATACCGCACGTGATAACGGCATTGTGGCTTACTTGACCTATGGAGAGGGCTACCACAACTACCATCATTGTTTTCAAACAGATTATCGCAATGGCATCCGCTGGTGGCATTACGACCCAACTAAATGGTTCATATTTACCCTGAGTAAATTGGGTTTAGCGAGCAACTTAAAACGCTGTGACGAACATAAGGTCGCCAAAGCAAAAGCAGAAATGGCGATGAAAAATCTTAATGAGAAACTGCGTTTTCATGCCGATGCCGAAGAGATTAAAGCGAAGTTGCAAGCAAAGTTTGATGAACTAGTTGAAGTGATGCATCAAACCAAAATCGCACGACTTGAATGGCTTGAAGCTAAGAAGTGTGAAGTGCGCGAAGCCTACGAGAAGTCTGAAGCGATGAAGCGATATCAAGAACTTAAAGACGCGATGCAACAGCAACGTGATGAGTGGAAGTTACTTCTCGCACAATATGCGTAAACGCTCAGTTATTTTAGTCAAAGATGTACAAGGGAAAAATTGATCATGCTTATTTTGCGTAAACGCATTCGGTCTCTATGCCTATGCTTCGTTGCCTTGTTTGCATTGAGTGCGTGCAGTAATGATGAATCTACTTCTGCGAATACCTTACCAGAAGGTGCAGAGTTGGAGCGTGATTATTCTCCTAGTATGGGGCCTGCTGATGCGCCAGTGACGATCGTTGAATTTTTAGATCCCGCGTGTGAAGCCTGCCGAGCATTCTATCCATATGTAAAAGAAATTATGAAGCGCCATCCGCAAGACGTGCGTTTAGTGCTTCGTTATGCACCGTTCCATCAGGGTTCGGATACGGTAGTACGAATGCTGGAAGCTGCGAGTCAACAAAATGTATACGTTCCAGTTCTAGAGGCGCTATTGATACAACAACAAGAATGGGCATCACACCATGCACCTAATCTAGATCGCGCGTGGGAAATTGCTGCTGCCGCGGGGCTAAATATCGAGAAAACAAAAGCGATCATCGATTCGCCGGAAATGAATGCATTGATCGTGCAAGAGGGTAAAGATCTTCGCGCGTTCAAAGTAGATAAAACGCCAACCTTTTATGTAAATGGTCTCGCGCTTGAAAAGCACAGTCCAGATCATCTGTATCAGTTAGTATTAGATCAGCTTAAATCCGCTGAGTAATACGCCAGTTTTCATCTAAACTTCCAATACAAATCTTATTGGGAGTTTATGATGCAAACGATGCCTCATCACTATACGGTCTCTGCCAATTCAGAGTCTGATTCAACGGTAAATCTCGAAGCTGACGGTCTCAGCGCAATCGAATCGATGCCGCCGCCTGAATTTGGTGGGCCAGAGGGTTATTGGTCTCCTGAAAGCTTGCTAGTTGCTTCGATGGCGGATTGTTTCGTCTTGACCTTCAAAGCAATCGCGCGTGCTTCGAAGCTAGAATGGACTAATATCTCATGCGAGGTCGTGGGTACCTTAGGTCAGGTAGATCGCGTGACTCAGTTTACCCAGTTTGATTTGAAGGTTACGGTCGATGTGCCTTCTGGTACTGATTCTGAGAAAGTTGAGCGTATTGCCGAGAAGTCTGAAAAAGGGTGTTTAGTGAGTAACTCTTTAACTGCTAATAAAGTGCTTAACGTTGTGGTGAACGTATAAGTATTTAATTCAAGTGAAAGGAGATTCGCGTGATTAAGTTTATTTTCGTCGTTAAAAGAAAGCCTGATATATCTTCGCAAGAATTTCGAAAGTGTTGGCACGATGCAAACTTTGTCTCCTTAGTGACAGAGGTTGGCAAATTGTTGGGTGCAAGTGATTTCCACATGAGCTTGGTTTTGGATGTCGACTTTAATAAAGAATTAAACGCGGCAAGAGGCGTTGAAGAAACGGCCTTCGATGCGGTGATGGAATACGTGCTTCCTAGCTCGAAAGATCTGAATGCGATTATGGAGTCTGATGCATTTAAAGAGGTCTTTGCCGAGTTGGAAAAGATTGAAGCTGCATTCATTGATTTTCATCATTCGCAACGGTGTTTCATCGAACACCATGACCCCATCATTCCCTGATCAACAGAGAGGTAATATAGGCGCGTTTATAAACCATCTCGCCTTTCACGATGATTCACAGTCATCGACAATGTTTTACTATTGATTCCACTACTGAGGCGCTACATTCGCCACTGATTCATTTCCATTTATTTGTGGCATTGAGTAGGCAAGGAGAGACGCTCAGTCCTTCAGTTGCTTACTGCACTTATCTTATTTTGCTATCGAGTTTGAAGTAGTTTGAAGCTCGGGAAGACCACTACGCCAAAGGGCTCTTTATGCATCCGCAATGGATGTTTGCTTCGAGGGCGTACGTCAAAAGGTGCTATCAGCACTTTTTAAAGGAACACGAGAAATTATTCAGTAATGGCTCTGATGAGTTTTTCGAACTGCTTTATGTATTCATAAATTTCGATTGGCGCTGAACTGTCTGGCACGCAATGACCAGTCATTCTGAGCTAATTCCTTATTTCATGAGGTAAAGACGTGTTACTAAGCAAATATTTCATTGGGAATATCGGTGTTCAAGTGGTCATAGCGATGCTTGTCGGCACGATGGTCGGTATCGCAATGGGACCAGATGCCTCCATGTTTTCGCCGCTTGGCGCTATTTTTATTAATCTGATCAAAATGCTCGTTATTCCTTTAGTGGCGGTCGCATTGGTAGCCGGCGCAGCAGGTTTGGGTAAAAGTGCAAACGCGGGCAAAGTGGGCTTAAGTACGCTTGCATTTTTTGGTGTGACTTCAGCCTTAGCTGTGACATTAGCATTAGGCATGGGTGCGATATTTGGCCCAGGCTTAGGGATTGATGTCTCATCGATAGAAGGAATGCTTTCTTCCGAGTATGCCGATCAAGGTCAGTTGCCAACGTTCTGGGCAACGGTGATTGGAATGATTCCGACGAATATTTTCCAATCATTGAGTGATGCGAATATTCTTCAAATCTTGGTGTTTTGTTTGTTCTTCGGCATTGCTTTGTCAAAGCAAGAGGCCGAAAGACGCGAGCCCATATTGAATGGTGTGAATACAATTGTTGGTAGCTTGGTCTGGATGATTAACAAAATCATGCTCATCGCACCGCTCGGTGTATTTGGCTTGATGGCCGAAGCGGTTGGAACATTCGGCTTCAGTGCTTTGATGGTTGTGTTTAAACTGTTTGTTGTTTACGTGGCCGCGATTCTTATCTTTGGTTTTATTGTTTACCCATTGTTGGTGCATGTATTATCAAAAACGTCTGCTCGAAAATTCTTGGTAGCAATGAAAAAGCCCCAAGCGATCGCGCTATCGACATCATCCTCTATGGCGACTTTGCCTGTCACAATGGAGACAGTTGAAAACGAACTTGGCGTGAAAAATTCAACGGCATCATTTGTGTTGCCATTGGGCGCAACCGTGAATATGTCTGGTAATGCTATTTACTACGGCCTTGTCGCGATCTTCTTTGCGCAGTTATTTAATGTGGATCTTTCACTGACTGCATATGTGGCGATCGTACTCACATCTACCTAGGGTGCTGTTGGTCAAGCCGGTGTACCAGGGCCTTCATTCTTAGTGGTTGCGGTATTGCTAGCGGCGGGTATTCCTATCGAAGGTCTACCTTTGTTGTTCGCACTTGATCGCATCTTCGACATGATTCGCACTGCCTTAAACATAACTGGCGATGCGGCATGTGCATTGATTATTGATGCGATTGCGGAAGTAGAACCTTCAGCAGTAGTTGTCGAAGCATCTAAGTAATAAAACCTCCTCTGCGCTCTCATGCGAACATGGCTGTACAGTCTTGTCGTATGGGGCGCTTTTGCCTGTGATACATTTATTCTTATTAAATATTCAGATAGTGTTATCTACCTGATTAGATGATGATTTTTAATCTGGCGCATTTTTTAGCTAGACGGAACTGTTGGTATAAAATTTATACTCTTGTATAAAAAATAGCAGAGGAAGAGATGATGAAAGCACTAGGTATAACGGCGATGATTTTCGCGATAATCGCTATTCTCGTTCCAATTGCCGGTCCATACCTAACGTTAGTATGCGCATTGTTAGCTGCTTTTGCTGCAGGCCCAGGTTTAACTTTCGGTATTGTCGCTATCTTGCTTAATCTGTTGAACGTTATCTTTCTCTCTCCCTCTCTATGGCTCACCGCGGGTATGGTTAGTGCAGATCAGTCGAATAATAGCGACGCAGTATTAGCCGGTATCGGAGTGATTTTTGTAGGAGCTCAAGTTGTTGCGTTAATAATTTTATCGATAGTACATATGTTGTGGAAGAAATCTGTATAGAACTCAACATCACATTTATCAGCGATGTTGCTCGCCTTGAAAGTAGCTCGGTATTTTGTTTTTGATTTAATCCAGAGAGTTATTTATTTTGAATAAAATCGATCCCAAGAAACTTTTGAATAGTAAGTGGACAGCCGTCAGACCGTTAAATAAAGAGAAGCATTTTATGGTTGCGGAAGTTGAGTTTGATGAAGAGGGAGAAGTTATCCATTGTTTGCTAGAAGCTATCATTTCTAGGCGGACTGCAGCGATCGATTGGAGGCAGCTTCGAGATAAAACACTTTGGAAGCAGGGTTGGAAATAATCGTAGGGAGCCTTTTATGAGCGAGCAAAACATCACGGATTCATCGGTTTTATAGCAACGAGTTTGGATGGCTATATCGCACGAAAAGATGGCAATCTCGATTGGCTAGACAAGGCCAATGCTATCGTCCTCGAGGGCGAAGATTGCGGCTTCGTTGATTTTATTTCTACGGTTGATGTTTTGGTGATGGGTAGCAATACCTATGCGAAAGTGTTGTCTTTTGGTACTTGGCCTTATGAGGTCCCAGTGATTGTTCTAAGCCAACGAGATCTTAGCGTTCCTAATGAGTTATCCGACAAGATTACTATCAGTAAAGAAGCTCCAGAAGATCTGGTTCAGCGCTTATCTGCCGAAGGAAATCAGCGTTTATATATTGATGGTGCTTCGGTCATTCAAAGCTTTTTGTCTAAAGGATTAATCACAGATATGACGATCACAGTCGTTCCTGTATTAATTGGTGAAGGAATTAGTTTGTTCGGCCATACAGAGCAAGATATTGAGCTTGAGCATGTTTCGAGCAAGGCCTATGACTTTGGCTTTACCCAAATAAAGTATCTTGTGAAGTGATGAGTAGCTAAAAGGCTCTACATCAACTTTTCTTTTCAAATCTCAGTAATTCACTTTGCCACGCATGCTCTTCGTTTGTGAGCGTTGCGTTTTTTTATCCAAGCGTTTCTTTTGCGAGCTTCGTGTTGGCTTGGTGGCTCGGCGTGTCTTTTGAACTACTGTCGCTTTTTGAATGATAGCAAGTAGGCGGTTCAAGGCTTCTTGTTTGTTCTTTTCTTGGGTTCGAAATTCTTGCGATTTGATGATTAAGATGCCGTCTTTATTGATTCGGCTATCACTCAATGCGAGCAATCGTTCTTTATAAAAATCGGGTAGAGATGATCTTGGTATATCAAAACGAAGATGGATAGCGCTTGAGACTTTGTTGACGTTTTGCCCTCCAGAACCCTGTGCACGAATCGCCGAGAAATCGAGCTCGTAGTCAGGGATTTGAACATTGTGTGAAATGACGAGAGGCATAACTGAGCCATGAATTACTTGGGGTCAGAGCAAAAACACTCTGACCCCAATGCTGTTTCCAAGATTATAGGGTTTATTTTTTCTTTTTCTTCTTCTTTTTGCCTGCAGCTTTGCCCGAAGACTTGAGCTTTTTAGGGCCCTTATAGTTGCCTTCAAGATCTTTGATTTTGCGGCGATCAAAGCGTTGCTCTAGATAGCGTTCAATACTTGCCATAAGGTTGAATTCAGCCGCCTCAATGAGTGTCACGGCCGTACCTTTTTCGCCAGCTCGACCCGTTCGACCAATGCGGTGTACATAGATATCACCACGGCGAGGCATTTGGAAGTTGATCACTAAATCCATGCCTTCGATGTCTAAACCACGCGCGGCAACGTCTGTTGCAATCAGTACTTTGACTTGCTCACGACGCAGCTTGCTCATCACTAGATTACGCTGCTTTTGATCTTTATCACCATGCAGAATACCAGCACTAATATTTTGCTGTTGCATCACCCGATAAACTTGGTCGGCTTGTTCTTTTGAATTACAGAACACCACGCAGTGTTTGTATTCTTCGTTCTCGATTAGCCACTGAACTAGTTTAAATTTATGCGCCTTGTCGTCAGCAAAAATAATTTGCTGTGTGATGTCTTGGTGTTTGTCACTGGTTTGATATAGCTCAAGTGTTTCAGGGTTTGTTAGCAAAGCTTCGGCAAGACCGCGTAAGCTTTTGTTTGCGAGTGTCGCTGAGAACATAGAGGTTTGCATGCGCGCCAAACAATGTTCCGCAATCGATAGCACTTCATCGCTAAAGCCCATGTCGAGTAGTCGGTCTGCTTCATCAAGAATCAGCGCTTCAATACTGCTTAAATCAAAGTCGTCACGCGTGACAACTTCTGATAAACGACCCGGCGTCGCGATGATGATTTGAGGTGGATTTTTTACCAACTCAATTTGTTTATTGATGTCTGTTCCACCGCTGACGATACCGAAGGTAAGATCGGTAAAGCGGCCTAGCTGTTTAGCCTGACGAAGTACTTGCTGAGCAAGTTCGCGCGTAGGTACCAGAATTAATGCCAGCGGTTCGCCTTGGTCGCGTCCGAGCAAACGCTCAAATGTTGGGAGTAAGTAAGCCGCTGTTTTACCGCTACCGGTTTCTGCACTCACGAACAGGTCTTGGCCATCAAGGGCGGGTTCAAAACAGGCATCTTGCACCGCTGTCGGCGATTGAAAACCAGCTTCTTTTACTGCGTCGAGCAGTTGTTCGTCTAAGTCTAAAAACACGGTTAAAACTCACGTCATTGAAAGAAAGGCAGCGGCGCATGATGCGTTACTGTAGATGGGCGGAATACTAGCAGATAAACGGATCTGATGTGTGTTTAATCAAGATCGCGGTGCTCTTGATTCAATCTTTTTCATTGTTCGTGTTTCTCAAGACATTCTCCCATTTATTGTTCTGGTTGTTTTATGCACACCTTGTCGCAAAACATAAGCTTGCCTCTTCCATAACGTGTCCGCCCATTCCATTCTAATCATTGCTTTCTATTCGAAGGCTCGAATAAAAATAAAAGAATGGAGAATTATAATGAAGTCAAAACTATTAGCGGGTGTTCTCGCGCTAGGCTTAGCGGCACCTTTAGCCTTTGCTGACGACGAGAAAATCAAAGTCTTGTCTCGTAATGTTTACCTTGGTGCAGATATCTTTCCTGTACTCGCTGCAGCTCAAGATCCTGATCCACTTGCTGTACCTCTTGCGGTTACTGAAGTTTTTCAAACTGCACAAGCAACAAACTTCCCTGAGCGTGCTGGTGCATTAGCGGATGAAATTGTGAGCCGTAAGCCTCACGTCATTGGCCTACAAGAAGTATCTATTTGGAGTACGCAAATTCCGGGTGACTTTTTGATTGGGAACCCTGCTCAAGCTTCCGACGTAGTTTATGATTTTCTAGAAATTCTTATGGCGAATTTAGAAGCGCGTGGACTAAGTTACGAAGTGGCAGCGTCTGTCGACAATGCCGATATTGAGTTGCCATTCGTTGCGGGTATTACTGCGGAAGGCCCGATCTTGGGAGATGTTCGTCTACAAGATAGAGATATCGTTCTCGTGCGTAAGAAAGTTAGCTACTCAAATGCTTTAAGCGGAAACTTTACGGTCAATGGTGTGGTCGACATTAATGGCGTACAGGCCTCATTTACGCGTGGTTATAATATCTTAGATGTGAACGTGAAGGGCGCAGACTACCGTATCGTGAACACGCATTTGGAAGTCGGCGGTTCAGAGCCATTTAAGTCTTTGCAAGCCGTTCAAATGAATGAGTTGCTTCAAATTGTTGATGCGACAAGCTCAGACACTAACCCAATAATTATGCTTGGTGACTTTAATAGTGACCCTCGTGACACACCGTTTGTGTCTGCATCAGGTATTCCAGGCTTAGATGGATTGCCATTGGTACCTCCTTATCTTCAGGCTACTGGAACAGGCTATGGTGATACTTGGCTGATGCAAGATAAGATTCGTGGTGAAGGTCTTACGTGCTGCTTTGATGATGCTGTATCAGATGAAACGGCAACCTTATCATCACGTATTGATCATGTATTCTTGAAGCTTAATGGAAGTGAGCTTGAGCTTGAGCGTGTGAAGGTAAAAGTTTTGGGCGATTCATCGGCGGATATGACCGATACCAGTAACTTGTATCCTTCGGATCATGCGGGTGTATTCGCGAAGATTCGTTTCGACGACTAGCACCAATAAAGAGAGCGAGATTCCTCGCTCTCTTCTTAGCTTTCTATTTTTACCTTAATTTGATTAAACGCATTAGCCGATTAGCGTCGAGATTAGGGCGATCATCAAATACCCGTAACCTAGCGTGGCAGGAAGAAAACCCAGTAAAGTTTTGGCTTTGTCGGCAAAGGTTTTGGGGTTTGCGAGTTCAGGCTTAATCGCCAAAATGATAAAACCGAAAGGGTTGTAGAGTGAGCCAACACAGAGCAAGACGATGACCCAGCTCGGTAGCACTATCTCAAATCGTTCTTGTAAAAAGAATGCTGCAACTAACAGTATAAACATCAGCATGTAATCTATATGCGCACGAATGAGCTGATGGGTCGCAGGGAAGATCTTTTTCAGTGAGCTCATCTTGGCATAAAGAATCAGCGAGGAAAGCCATGCTAAGCCAAGAGACATGAGCATACAGATGGCGCCAGTGATGAGCAGTAAATTTGGATTGGATAGGTTCATTATTGTTATTCGCTTTTAGATAGGGTGCTTAGAATTTGCTTAGGGTTATTTACTCATACTCATCGCTTTTAGTTCTCTTATAAAAATTAATGAGCTGAGAAACGAAGAACGGTTTTTCAGAGATCGATATCAAATCGCCTTCCTGCGTAAAGGCAATGGCTTCAGCCTGTGGTTCAGGACTTGTGTCTAATAATTGTGGTGGAATCGTGAGTAAGCGTTCTTCAACACTCAAATCACTTACGGGCCAAAAATAAATCTGCGGGTAAGTGCGTAGGGCGATCTCACCATTTCGGATGTCTCCAGCCGTAATGTTTTTTATCGCGATCTTGCCAATGGATTCTGCAGTCAGCGACGAATTGCCCTTAAACTCAAAACGATAAAGAAGGTTGTTGTCTTCTCGTTTACTGAGTAGATACACGTTTTTTCCGTCGGCCATTAAGGTTTCTGCATCGCGCGGGCCCTCTTGATAAGAAAGCGTCATTCGCTCTGGCGCGAGCTGCATAATACTATCAGTCTCAAATTTTGGCTCTAGGATGCGGTAGATAAATAGCTCTGAGCGAACAGCGCGATTGTCGCCGATATCGGCGATCAAGATATAGGTTTTACCTTGGATCTGTTGGATCGCAATGTCTTCAAAGTCTTTGTTTTTTGTGTTTTTTAATTCAACCTCTAATTTGACTTCACCCGTTGAAGGATCAAGTAAATAGATACTTGGGTCATTGCCGCTATCGTTATGCGCCCAATAGAGCCCTTCATTTTTATGGCTTGCTACTAAACCTGAAAGCTCAGCCAACTTGCTTGATCGTACTTTCGAGAGCACCTTTGCCTTTTCAAAGCTCGGTGACCATTCAATCGTAGATTCATCCGCAAATGAATAAGCACTAAATACCAGTAAGGCGAGGATGAGTATTAAGGGTTTTGATGTTGTTCGCATATGAATCTTAACTACTGAATGGGACAGTTCGGAAGTACTGCGCACTGCACGGTTGGTTCAGAATTAGCGTTTAGCATCGCTTCAATGTCTTTGCTCGAGCTCTTGAAGTTCTGTTCTTTTGGCGCGAGTGCGAGAGCACATTGCACTGCTTGAGTTGCATTGTCGCAAGATAGCTCTGCCAAGGCATAGGCTAAGTTATTCCAATAACTTGCGATGTTCGGCGTTTTAAGGATGGCTTCTAAATACATGGTTTGTGCTTCTTCGAATTCATTGAGCTGGTAGAGCAGATTGGCCAAACCAAAATTGAATGTGCTTTGCCCGGGCCATACTTCCTTTGCATGGTAATACGCATCCACGGCAGTGGACGTCTGCCCAACTTCAATAAGTTCTTCTAGGGTCTTTTGATAAGGCAATGGTGACGCCGTGGCGGGGACTTTGTGCGGCGGCAAAATGACAATCGCCCAACTCGGCGCATTGTTGGCCCATGTGCGTTCAAATGTGCCAAGAGCAATAGTTGTGTTTGCTTCGAGCCCACTGTGCAAAGTCACTGTTTTATCATCAAGGTCATAACCAACTACTAAAGCGTAGTGCCATACAGGATGGCTTCCGAGCGCAAGGTTTTGTAGCACTAAAACTGGATTGCCCCTAGAAACCTCGTGAAATACGGATTTCATAGTTGGAGCGAGTTCGTAGGGAATTAACTCGAAGCGGCGAGCTGCAGCTTTAAGCTCTATTTGAAAGCTTCCTTGACGCTCTGGCACGTAGACCATATTCACAAGCGTTGAGAGTTCAGGGTTCAAGCCTTGAGCTTGTAGCATCATGCTCAGCGCGGCTGGGCCACAGAAATAATCTTCTTGGGTGACAAACGGCACATCAAGTTGATGCTGACGGGGAATGTCAGAGCTTATCTCAGACATAAGTGCGCGAGACTGCGGATAGCTAGCACAACCGCTTATTACTGCACTCAAGAACATAATCAAAAACGCCAGCTTTAAGCTGGCGTAAGAGGGGTGGCTTAAGGTCATTGGAGCCTACTGATTAATACTGAATCGTTTTAATTGCGGGGAAGAAATCGACTGTACCGAGTAAGTCCAAGACAATCATAAGCAATAAAACGAAGACAATTAAAGCGAATACACCAATGCCGCCAGCAGGTAATTCGTCAATTTGTGCATTAAATGCACTGAGTTCTTCTGCTGTCATGTTTGCGACGCGTTGCTCTAGTTCAGCCGCGTCGACACCAAGTGCCGCTAGCGCTTGTTTCGCATCATCTGCTTGAAGGCGATCTAGAATTTGGCTGCGCTCAATTTCCGCTGTTTGTAACTGAATAATTTGATCCGTTCCCACCATGCCTGCTGTTGCTGTGGAAAGCGGTAAAAACGAGACAATAAGAAGAAGGCATAGAGCCCGAACTGAGCGAACACTAAGAGAGCGAAAATACGACATAAATCACCTTGATAGACTTTTGTTTTGTTATAGCGTCCTAGAATAAGTCAGCTGAGGTGCGAATTAAAGATGAAATATGTTTCGTTGTTTTAAGGATCTTTCGTTTGTAACTCTCTCGAAAATTCTCTCAAACAAATTTTTACGTAAGAGCTAAGCAATACAAAAACTAACGACTACGCTTAAGGGCGCAAAAAAGCTTGCTTGGGAAAACATAATGAAGAAAAGCGCTCTTCTTAACTCTGACGTTTCACATCTCATTGCCAGTATGGGACATGGTGATGAAATGACGATAGCCGATGCCGGTTTACCGATCCCTGATGACGTAGAACGTATCGATTTGGCATTAACGCATGGCGTACCGAGCTTTGAGGATACAGTGCGAACGGTTCTATCGGAACTGCAAGTCGAGGCGGTGTTCATCGCGCATGAAATAAAAGAGCATAACCCTTCTGCCCACCAGATTTTGGAAGGCTTACTTGATGATGCAGAGCGTGATCAAGGCGCTGATATTTCTCGTCATTATGTTAGTCATGAGGAGTTCAAAGACATAAGTTGCGATAGTTTAGCGGTCGTTCGGACGGGCGAGTGCAGCCCATATGCCAATGTCATATTTCAATCAGGCGTTGTGTTTTGAGTGCAGCGCTCTTAGGGATGGGATGATGACTGAGGCTATTTTACAACTGAAAGATATTGAGAAGTCTTTCCCTGGAGTGAAAGCTTTAGATAAAGCTTGTTTGAGTGTTTACCCCGGGCGGGTGATGGCCTTAATGGGTGAAAACGGCGCAGGAAAAAGCACAATGATGAAAGTGCTAACTGGCATCTACCGCTCTGACGGTGGGAGCGTTCATTATCAAGGCGAAACGGTTTCTTTCTCTGGTCCACGTGAATCGCAAGAAGTGGGGATCAGTATTATCCATCAAGAATTGAATCTCGTTCCCGAGCTAACCATCGCCGAAAACATATTCTTAGGACGCGAACCGACCAATGCCTTTGGCAAAATTCAATGGAAGAAAATGTTTGAACATGCCGATCAGCTCTTGGCGCGTTTAAATGTTCCATACAGTTCCAAAGCCTTGCTAGGCACCTTGCGTTTTGGCGAACAGCAAATGGTCGAAATCGCCAAAGCGCTCTCGTTTGAGTCCAAGGTGATCATCATGGATGAACCGACGGATGCTCTTACCGATAAAGAAACCAAATCTCTTTTCAAAGTCATTGATGAATTACGCGCGCAGCAATGCGGCATTGTGTATATCTCGCACAGGATTAAAGAGATCTTTGAAATGTGCGACGACATTACGGTGCTAAGAGATGGCAAGTTTATTCGGGAACTTTTGGTGGTACAGACCAATGAAGATGAATTGATCGAACTAATGGTCGGCCGTAAGTTGGAAGAACAATATCCAAGGATTCCTGTACAGCACGATGGTGTTTGTCTTGAAGTTTCTGGTTTGAGCGGCGCTTATATCAAAGATATAAGTTTTCAGTTAAGAAAAGGCGAAATTTTAGGTGTGTCTGGTCTAATGGGCGCTGGGCGAACTGAATTAATGAAAACCATTTATGGTGCTGAATCTAAAAACGCTGGTGAAATGAAGCTCAATGGCAAAGTGGTCGAACCAAAGAGTCCGCAGCAAGCACTTGAGGCAGGAATTGCTTACATTTCTGAAGATCGAAAAGCAGACGGTTTAGTGTTGTGCCTATCGGTGAAAGAAAACATGACCTTGTCTTCTTTAAAAGACTTAACCAAAACAGGACGCATCGAAACGGCACAAGAACGTGCGCAAGTGGATGAGTTTATCAAAGCCTTCAATGTGAAAACGCCAAGCCAGTCGCAGATGATTGGTAATCTCTCTGGCGGAAACCAACAGAAAGTATCGATTGCAAAAGGCCTTATGACATCACCCGATGTGCTTATCCTGGATGAGCCGACACGTGGCGTAGATGTGGGCGCGAAGAAAGAGATTTATCAACTCATTAACCAGTTTAAAGAGCAGGGTATGAGCATCATCTTGGTGTCGTCCGAAATGCAAGAAGTACTAGGTATGAGTGATCGAATTTTGGTAATGCATGAAGGCAAACTGACTGGTGAGTTCAAGGCTGAAGAGGCTGATCAAGAGTTACTTTTGGCATGTGCGGTGGGTCAAACTCAACAGCAAGCGACAACAGCGGAAGTGGAGGCATAAACGTGGTCGATGCGGTGCGTAACAAAATTTTCAGCAAAGAATGGCTGATTGAGCAGAAGTCATTAATCGCTTTATTGCTCTTGATTGTAGTGGTGTCTTTTCTAAACCCGAATTTCTTTACGGTTGATAATCTACTCAACATCTTACGCCAAACATCTGTCAACGCGATTATCGCAGTGGGCATGACCTTTGTGATTCTGACCGCTGGCATTGACTTAAGTGTGGGCTCGGTACTCGCATTATGTGGTGCTATTTGTGCGAGCATGATTGGTTTAGAGGTGCCGGTAATGATCGCAGTTCCTGCGTCATTGCTCGCAGGTGCACTGCTCGGCGCTATTAGTGGTGTGATTGTTTCAAAGGGGAGGGTGCAAGCCTTCATAGCAACCTTAGTGACTATGACCTTGCTGCGCGGCGTAACCTTGGTTTATACCGACGGTCGACCCATTTCAACTGGCTTTACTGATACTGCCGATAGTTTTGCTTGGTTCGGTACAGGCTATGCGTTTGGTATTCCTGTTCCTGTTTGGATTATGGTCGTCGTTTTTGGTGCTGGTTGGTATGTACTCAACCACACGCGTTTCGGCCGTTACGTTTATGCCCTTGGCGGCAACGAGGCGGCAACAAGATTATCTGGTATCAATATTGATCGAATTAAAATCGGTGTATATGCGATCTGTGGTTTTCTCGCAGCACTTGCCGGCATCATTGTTACCTCGCGGCTATCTTCTGCGCAACCGACAGCTGGTATGGGTTATGAGTTAGATGCTATTGCCGCAGTGGTACTCGGTGGAACTAGCTTAATGGGAGGCAAGGGCCGAATTATAGGGACTCTGATTGGTGCCCTAATTATCGGTTTCTTAAATAACGCTCTGAATCTCTTAGATGTCTCGTCGTACTATCAAATGATTGCAAAAGCAGTCGTAATATTACTGGCGGTACTCGTGGATAATCGAAGTAAATAATCTGTTGTTAATGACGTAATAACGAGTCGAAATGTGCTGTCTCGATCACACAAGACCAAGGACATAAAGATGAAAAAACTGATTACTCTTGTTTCAACCTTATTGGTGTTGGCTTCTTTTTCTATGATGACAAAGGCAGCTGACACACTGGCTATTGTAGTCTCCACCTTAAACAACCCTTTCTTCGTGACGATGAAAGACGGCGCTGAAGCCAAGGCAAAAGAGTTGGGATATAAACTCATCGTGCTCGACTCACAAAACGACCCAAGCAAGGAACTATCGAACATTGAAGATTTGACGGTTCGTGGGGTGAAAGCAATCTTACTTAATCCAGCAGATTCAGACGCGGCGGCCAATGCTATTCGCATGGTTAATCGCGCCAAAATCCCCGTGTTAACCTTGGATCGTGGCGCTTCGCGCGGAGAAGTCGTCACTCATATTGCCTCTGATAACGTTGCTGGTGGCGAAATGGCTGGGCAGTTTATTGTTGATAAAGTTGGTGCAGACGCAAAAGTGATTCAGCTTGAAGGCTTAGCAGGTACTTCGGCAGCGCGCGAGCGTGGCGAGGGCTTTATGAAAGCGGTTGAAGCTAGCAACATTCAACTTCTCGCTAGCCAGCCAGCAGACTTTGATCGCACCAAGGGGCTGAATGTGATGGAAAACTTGTTAGCAGGCAACCCTGAAGTACAAGCAGTATTTGCTCAGAATGATGAGATGGCATTGGGTGCATTAAGAGCGGTGCAAGCGGCAGGCAAAGACGTATTAATTGTTGGATTTGATGGAACAGACGATGGCGTAGCGGCTGTAAACCGCGGCCTATTAGGTGCAACTGTCGCTCAGCAACCAGATTTAATTGGATCGCTTGGCGTTGAAATGGCGGTAAAAGCTCTTAACGGAGAGCAAGTAGAGAAAACCGTCGCGGTGCCATTAAAAATTATTTCTAAGTAAGGGATTACAGATGTCGCAGCTTGTTGTTCTGGGAAGTGTGAACGCCGACCATGTATTGCAAGTGCCTTCCTTTCCGCGCCCAGGTGAAACCTTGCTTGGGCGAAATTACCAAGTGATTCCCGGAGGGAAGGGCGCAAATCAGGCAGTTGCTGCGGCGCGCTTAGGTGCAGATGTTTGTTTTATTGCTTCGGTCGGCGATGATACGTTTGGTCAAAATATGTTGGACCGATTTCGTGCTGATGGTATCGACATTTCTAAGCTGCATGTCCAACTCCAAACACCAACTGGCATCGCGATGATTCAAGTGGCTGATAGTGGTGAAAATAGTATTTGTTTATCCGCTGAAGCAAATGATGCGCTGACCGAAGAACTTGTGAATCTGAATATTGAAACGATTACGCAAGCCGATACCTTATTGCTCCAATTAGAAACTCCGATGGATGGTGTTCGACGCGCTGTTCAAGCGGCACATGCTGCCGGAACACAAGTTGTTTTAAACCCAGCTCCTGCACAAGCGTTGGATGATCAATTGTTAGCGTGTGTCGATATCATTACGCCTAACGAAACCGAAGCAGAGGTGCTGACTGGCGTTAGCGTGACGGATGATTTATCAGCACAATTAGCAGCTAATGTGCTTCATGAAAAAGGTATTGATTGCGTGCTAATTACCTTGGGAGCAAAAGGTGTTTGGTTAAGCATGAAAGGTGATGCGGTGGTGAGTGAGTTGATTGCAGGCTTTCGTGTTCAAGCTCTTGATACCACTGCTGCGGGTGACACATTTAACGCGGGGTTAGTGACGGCCATGTTAGAAGGCAAAACGATCGATGAAGCGATTCGTTTTGCCCATGCTGCTGCAGCGATTTCAGTGACGCGTTTCGGCGCGCAAACATCGATACCTGAACGCTCTAAAGTAGACGCATTTATAGACGCGTCTTAATCACATCATCTCACCGCTGTATTAGTTAAGCGACAACCTCAGGTTCTTTTTCTTCGGCGTAGATTTTGACTTGTTCAGAAAATGCATCGCTCAACGAAAACAATTTGTGTGTAAATACTCCTGAGATGACTTCGTTATAGTGACTGAACGACTGCGTTTTCTTCAGAATTTCAATGAAGGTATCAATCGCAAATTGGATCGCTTCTCGTGACTTTTCCTCGGAACATATTGCGTATTGTGTACTAGCATGCAGCAATATCGTTGCGCATTGATGCGCGAGATAATTGAACTTCTGTTGAGGATGTTGGATTGAACTCAATGTGAGTGCAAGCACATTCAACTCTTGCAGCAGAGCATGCTGAAGGTCATACAGTTGTGCGCCAGCTGCAGGAGATTTTTTTGTATACCAACCGCACGGTATGGGGCTAATTCCTTCTTCGATAATCAAATCAGTGTTCGTCGGGAGCGGATGGTTCGTTTCAAAATCTTTAATCTGACAACGAATGTTATTGTTCGTTTGATTAATGTCTATTTCGCCAAGCGTATTGGTCAGTGATGGCTGTCCATGAGATTCGCCAATATCACTATGAAGCGTGTAGAGCTGCGAATATTTAGAGGCCAAATAGTCTAAGTAGTTTTTCTTTAGCTGCCCTTGCTCATTGACATAGATACCAAGATTCAACATGTAGTCCGGCGTTAAGTTACTACGATAAATAGTAAAACCAAATTTGCCATTTTCGTAATTGAGAATCTTTCCAGCAGCGATGAAGCTAGGACAGTTTAAGCCTTTCTCTTTTAGCTTTTCATTTTCTAGTGCTTTTCTCTCGGCATGATACAAGCCAGTGTTGTATTCCAGTGTGCCTACGATTGATCTGTTAATAGAACCTTTGATTCCTTCATCGCTGAAGTACTGTGTCCCGCCTGCGGGGTTCCCGCGTTCTTCTTGGTATTCGCCATAAAACTCACCTAATAAAGGGTCTTTAAGAACGAATGTGGTGTGATCTTCGGTGGGACTAATAAGGCCTAAACCACCAATAAAATATAACTGACCACTTTTAGGGTCGAAGATTGCGAGGTTCCGCGAAATATTATTCTTCTTAGGGCGATCACAAAGAATTAGTTCGGCCTTTTCAAGTAGAGACGGGTCGCCTGTTTTAACGAAAGATAAGAGTATTTCCTCAGTGCTTCCCGGTTCAAAATCAACGAAATCCTTGCTGAGCTCAGCGTATTCATTCAACCCGTATTCTTGTTCGATTTGATACTCGGAACGTTCGCTTTTTAGGGTGTAGGGAGCAAATTTAATGATTTCGTCTTGTTCATTGATTTTGCAGTGAAGCCAAGTCGCTTGGTTTTTCTTTTCTATTGAGAACATCTTATTTTTCGTCTTATTTTAAAAAACTGCATTATATGAATAGCTTTGCCTCGGTGATGGTACGAGTGTCCCAAAGTAACACCAAGCTTGCATTCATTCACATTTCAAAGCCAAACAATACTCGCCCTAAAACAAGTCAAAGCCTGATTTTTCCCTATCAGTTTACGAGCGCCTGTGGTGCGTTTGGTTCGATCTTGCTCTCACTTATATCTGTTCAAAAGTATTAAATTCGAAATAAACGTATGAATGATAAGGTAATGTCGATGCTGCCAAGGGCTGAGTCGTCATTCACTTTGTACACGTAGACCTTATTGTCATCTTTACTGCTTACATATAAATGGTTTGAGTCGACCGCAATGCCACCCGCTTGCACGGCAGGAATCGTGAAGAAGTTGATGATGCTTGAATTACTTTTGTCAATTCGATGAATTTCCGTATCGAGTATGCCGACCTCACCAACAGCGGCGATATATACATATTGGTTGTCCGCAGTGAATCGCCATTCAACGGCATTGATTGTTGTGAGTGTTTGGATGTTTGTGGTGTCTGATATTGGCATGGTCAGCAGACCAAATGGATCTTTTACATAGAGTTGATCGTGATCCATAAACACATCGCCAATAAATATAGAGCCGTTAACCGAGGCGACGTGATAAAAATTATCGGTAATTTGTCCGTTCGCAGTTTGATAGAAATTAAGATCTTCCATGCCATCAGAAGTCATGATCGCGCCGTTTAAATTGAAACCAGAGAAGTAGTTGTCGGGTTTTTTCGTCGAGACGACTTTTCGTTCTTTTAATGAGTAACTAATTAGTTCTGTATCGAAAGCGCTATTCTCGGCATAGGCGAACATATATTGGTTATCGATGCCGAAGCGAGAGACAGGAGAGCCAATATTGTATTCCACTGGATTAAGCAGCTGCACGCTTGTTGCAGATGCCGAACCATCATCGACGAAGTTAAACTGAGAAGTAGTAAAGCCAAAATTGCCCAAGGTGACAGCAGAGGTTCCATTACCGTTACTTGTGGATTGGTCGTGAATGCTATGCCCTGTTGATTGACGATCACCGGATCTAGATGAGCTTTAGCAAGCGGTAATGAACATAATGCTAAGTATTACAGAGATAAGTCGGGCAGTTGATTGGGTGAAATGCATACTGATTTACTTCTCACGACAAAATACAAAATAACCGTTTCTGGCATGCCAATGAGGGTAGTCGTTCAATAAATGCTCTGCATATATGGCTCTGTAAAATTTAGTAATGACGGAATTGCATACTGTGTAAGGAGTAAGTTAATAGGATTTTATAACTCCGTTCTAAAGCGCGCTGAATAATCGTTGCAGGCCCGCGTAAAGCAGCGATCAGCCGTTTCTCTCAATTTTCTCTTTTCTTCACCTACTTACTTATCTTTGTGTTTCGCCTTAGTATTAGCGCCAGATAAAAATTAAAACTCGCTTCAACTAGGGTAGTTTCATGCCACAAAAAATTCTTGTCACTGGTGCGTCAGGCTTTATTGCTGGGCACTGTATTCTTGATCTTTTAGAACATGGTTACCAAGTGCGCGGCACTGTGCGTAATCCCGATAAAGTTCCAGCACTTCGAGCCATGTTTGCGAAGTACACAGACAAGGCCGATAGCATTGAATTTGCGCAAGCAGATCTTCTTAGTGAAGACGGATGGACAGAGGCTGCGCAAGGCTGTGATGGTTTGTTTCACCTCGCGTCGCCAGTTCCGCTGCAACAGCCGAAGAATCATGAAGAAGTCATTCGTCCCGCTGTAGATGGCGCTTTAAATGCTTTAAAAGCGGCAAACAATTCCGGTATTAAACGCGTTGTGTTGACCTCATCGATTGCTGCGGTGATGTTTGGGCATAAGGAAAAGCATCGTACTTTCTCTGAGGCAGATTGGACCAATGTAGAAGCGACCGATGTGGCCTATTACAAGAGTAAAGCCTTAGCTGAAAAAGCCGCGTGGGACTACGTAAAAGATACCGATATTCAGCTATCAACTGTCTTACCTGCTTTTGTATTAGGGCCTGCACTGGAGAGTGACTACGGAACCTCGTTACAACTAATCGTAGAATTACTCAGCGGCAACTACCCAATGGTGCCAAAGATTGGCTTTGAGGCTGTTGATGTGCGCGATATCGCGACGTTGCATCGCTTGGCTTACGAAAAACCAGAAGCGGTAGGCAAGCGATTTATTGGCGCAAACGGTTGGGTGATGTTTAAAGATGTTGCCAAGACTCTCAAGGGCGCTTATCCCAACAATAAAGTTTCTACTTTTGAATTGCCTGAGCTACTGTCAAATCTATTGTCTTATGTGGTGAAGGACATGGAGATGGTGAAAGGAGAGGGGGGTAAAACGAAGAAGGCAGACAACTCTGCATCACTATCGCTTGGTTGGACGCCTCATACTGCAGAAGATGCGATTCTTGCTGGTGCCGAAAGCCTAATCAATTTAGGTGTTGTTAAAGCGAAATAGTTATTCCTTTGGCGGAGTGATTTGCTCCGCCTATTCTGATCAGGGTGAAGTGGAAACTATCGCAGAGACATGCCCCGACACGAGTGTAAATTCAACAGCGTCTCCCACCTTAAAGCCGTTCAGCTCAACGTAGCAATCGTATTCACTGCCGTCTTTGGCTTTTAAGAAAACATGATCGATGGTGTCGCCGTATTTGTCGTTCGCCAGCTCAATCCCTAAAAACGCACCTGTAACACCTGCAATCTCTTCGCCTGTGCCACCACCAATTTGTCCACCAATAAGCGCGCCTAAGAATGCACCACCAAAACGTTTTCCAAACGTGGCTTTCGTATTTACTTCTTTGATATTCACAACTGTCCCAGTGAAGCGTTCAATCTCAGGACCCGCTTCCAAATGATCGCTCGGAACAACTTGAGAACCAGTACTGCACGCTACAAGAAAAAGTGAGATCAGCAGTGTGATAAGAATTTTCTCATAATCGGATTCCTTGTTAATGAGCTATGCATGGATGCTCAAATAGCCATCGATAAACATTTGTATTCCGATGACACAAAGAATAAGCCCCATAAGCCGAGTGATAATGTTGAGCGCATCCTCGCCTAGTGCTTTTAAGATTTTGCTACTTGAAATGAAGCAAGCCAATGTCACGAGAGACAGCAGAAAAAAAGCGAAAACGGTAATAAGCGCTTCTTCCCAAGAACCCATTGAGTAATTCATTGCAGTGGCGATAGTGCCGGGCCCTGCAAGTATTGGAACTGCTAATGGTGAAATGGAAATGTCATCAAGGGACGCCTCTTCGTTGTTATGCAGATGAGAGCTTTGCCCGTTCAGCATGTGATATCCAATGATGAAGATTAGAATCCCCCCGGCCAGCCTGAAGGCCGTAATTGAGATGCCAAACAGCTCAAACAAAGATTGTCCGAGGATTGCAAATGCGCTCACAATGATGAACGCGAGCATAATCGCTCGTTTTGCAGAACCCACTCGTCTTTCATCACTCAAGTGCTCACTGAGTGATGCGAAAACAGCTGTATTGGCGATGGGGTTCATGATTGCAAAAAAGGCCATGAAAACCGATATCGTATGTTCTAGTAGCGCGCTCATTTCAGCCTCTTTTGAATTATCTTTATTCAAGAGTAAGAAGTTTTGGTCTTTAGATCTAGCCATGCTTAGCTGTTCTTTTGATCAAGTCCGTTGTTTGACCATAAAAATAAAACTTATGTACTTAACTAACTAACAAGGTGATTACGAACAGTAGTAACCTTTTTGCCTAGTTTTATAGCTTTGTTTTTAAGGTACTGTGTTTTGACTGAAACTATTTATTCTTCTCTAATTCTTCCTTGTGGCCAAGTGATCAGAAATCGCATTGCAAAAGCGGCAATGGAAGAAAACATGGCCGATGCCGATGGTAATCCAAGTAAACAGCTGTTGGGTTTATATAAACAATGGTCACTTGGCGGAACGGGTTTGTTGATAACAGGGAACGTGATGGTAGATGGTCATGCGATGACGGGACCAGGAGGCGTCGTACTAGACGCAAATGCGCCGCTTAAGCCTTTTAAACAATGGGCGCACATAGCGCAATTGAATGACACGAAAGCGTGGATGCAGATTAATCATCCTGGCCGACAGGTCTTTTCGGCTCTGAAAGGAAAAGCCTTGAGTCCTTCAGATATTCAGGTTGATTTAGGTAAACGCTCAAATATGATCGCGAAACCTAAAGCGCTCACCGAGGCTGAGATTGACGACATTATTCAACGCTTTGCATTGACGGCAAGTCGCGCTGAAGAAACGGGTTTTTCGGGTGTGCAAATTCACGCCGCGCATGGCTACTTGATTTCTCAGTTCTTATCTCCGATAAGCAATAAACGACAAGACCAATGGGGCGGCAGTATAGAGAACCGTTCTCGTATGTTGCTTGAAACCGTGCGTACGGTGCGTGCTGCTGTTTCTGATCAGTTTGCGGTGTCGGTTAAACTCAATTCCGCTGACTTTCAGCGTGGTGGCTTCTCTGAAGATGATGCACGCTATGTGATTGAACAGCTCAATAATGAAAAGATTGATTTAGTTGAGTTGTCTGGTGGTAGCTATGAAAGCCCTGCCATGCAAGGTCGTACAGCCGATGGACGAACACTTGCTCGTGAAGCTTACTTTTTAGAATTTGCCGAAGAGCTAAAACAAGTTGCCCAGATGCCATTAATGACGACAGGCGGTATTAAACGCAAACCAGTGGCAGAATCGGTGCTTGAGGCGGGTATCGATATGATTGGTATCGCGACTGGTCTTGCTCTAGAGCCGCGCTTGCCTGATATTTGGAAAACCGATCCGAATAAAACGGTCTCGATGCCTGAACCAAACTTTAGCGATAAGGCGATCTCCGCCTTGGCGACCATGGCGATTGTTCGCCGACAGTTGCAACGTCTAGGCAAGGGCAAAGCACCTAAAGCCGATGTTTCACCGCTGTTTACTCTAATCAAAGATCGAGTGCGTTTTGCACGCATGACGAAGCGTTATAACGCCAGAATCAGCGCTTAAAACCAAAGGTTTTATTGAAGCGTATGCTCTACATGACTGCCAATGATAATAAACTAAGGACTGGCCTCATGAGTTCATCGCATCTTAAGAGCATCTCGTTTTTCTTTTTCTGCTTGTGTCTATTTATATGGACCTCCACCACGGTAGCTGATGATCGTGGTGCGGAAGCAAACAAATGGATGCTTTTTAGCAACGGGCCGATTCTTACTATGGAAGGGAAGTCACCAAGCTTCGTGTAAGCGCTCGTCGTCAAAGATGGTGTGATTGTTTTCGTCAGGGGATCTTGAGCAAGCAAAGACAAACTTTCCCGAGGCCAGTTCACGAGACCTGAAAGGAAAGCTTTTGCTTCCTGGGTTTATTGATCCTCATAGTCATTTTGGAATGATGATTAGTGCGATAGGGCAAGCCAACGTGGCGCCACCTCCGGCAGGAACGGTCACTAATTTCTCAGACATCATTGTCGCCTTAGAAAACTACCGCGATGCATTCGGTATTAAGCTGAGCGAGTGGATATTTGCATGGGGCTATGACGAAACCCAACTAGCTGAAGGCAAGCACATCACCAAGATAGAGCTAGATAAAGCATTTCCGAATAATCCGGTGTATCTCCAGCATGTGAGTGGTCATATGGGTGTGGCCAATTCTGTGGCATTGGCACAAGGTGGTATCGATGAGAATACGAGAGATCCGATTGGTGGAAGAATTATTTGCTTCGACGATGGCAAAACGCCGACTGGCCTCGTTCAAGAAATATCAATGTACTATTTTGCAGGCAAGGCTATCGAAGAGTTTCAAGGCAAGAAAGCTGAGTTATTCCCAAAAGCACAGGAGCACTATTTGTCTTTTGGTGTGACCAGGGCACAAGATGGCATGACAGACCTTCTTAGCATGGCATTTTTCAGGAGTCTTGCTGCAGAAGAAAAGCTCGATTTTGATCTTGTGACACTGCATGGATATGCGAGCCTGAAGAACGATGATCTTGAATTTAAGACCTATAAGAATGGGCTCAAGGTTCAAGGTATAAAACTGATTGGTGATGGTTCGCGACAGGGCAAAACGGCTTACTTCACTCAACCATATTTAACGTCAGTATTTGGATGCGAAAAAGACTGTGTAGGTTTTCCTCATGGTCCACAGGATGAGTTGAATCGACTAATTGGCTTAGCCTATGAGAAGGGTATTCAGATCTTTGTGCATGGGAATGGCGATGCTGCCATCGACATGGTGATAAGAGCACATGAAGAAGAGTCGAAGCGTCTTGGTCAACCATTGGATGCCGATCGCAGACCGGTCGTTGTGCATTCGCAGTTTGTGCGTGAAGATCAGTTAAACAAGTATCGTGACTACGGTATGTTGCCTTCGTTCTTTACGAATCACGCTTTCTTTTGGGGTGATGTGCATCGCGAAAACTTAGAAGATGAACGCGCTTTTTTTCTTGAGCCCCATTCATAACGCTCACGAAAAAGGGATTCAGTTTACAAACCATTCAGATGAAATCGTTACGCCGATCAATCCAATGCTAGGTGTTCACAGCGCGGTAAATCGGGTAGCGCGTTCAGAAGCAGTGATCGGCAAAGATGAACGTGTTAGTCCTTATGTTGCGTTAAAAGGTGTGACTGAACATGCGGCATACATGTTGTTTCAAGAAGATACCAAAGGCACTCTTAGTGTCGGTAAACGTGCCGATATGATCGTCCTTGACCAAAACCCTTTAGAGCTTTCACCGGAAATTCTAAAAGACATTCAAGTTTTAGAAACGATAAAGGATGGTAGAACTGTCTACAGACGGGCCGAGTGATAGATAAAACCCTCTCTCCAAACGCATGATTTAATTGCGTGTCACCTAAGGTCTAACCGAGCTTTTGTGTTTTAATATCTTTTCTAAAGTTTTCGCTATATTGGAGTGAAGAGATGACGTTTGAAAGCGCATTGGCATTTTTCTTTGCGGTTCTTGTCTTTGGTGTCACACCAGGGCCAGGTGTATTTGCGTTGATGGCAAAGGCGCTTGCGCAAGGTTCTCGCTCTTGTTTTGCTATGGCTCTAGGCATGACGATCAGTGATATTTTATATCTAATTGCAGCATGTTTAGGTTTGGCAGTGATTGCTTCTAAATGGAGTGAGGTGTTTACCGTCATCCGTATCGTTGGTGCGGTGTACTTGGTATATCTCGGTTGGAAGATGTGGAATGCACCCCTTGTCTTAGACCCTGAAGATTCGACCGGTCAAAAACGGAATGCACTCGCAAGTTTTATTCAAGGCTTTTTGATTTCTGCCTCTAACCCAAAGGTGATTCTGTTTTACATCGCCTTCTTGCCAACCTTTATGGATTTGACGGTGTTAACCGGTGCAGATATCGCTCTGGCATCTGTTCTGACGCTTTTTGCGTTGATGATCGGAATGATGTCGATTGCGATCTTTGCGGCAAAAGCGCGCGAGTGGTTTAAGTCTGAACTGGCTGTTAAACGTTTGAATCGTAGTGCTGGCTCCATGATGATGGGTGCCGGTGCATTTTTGTTTGCGAAGAATTAGTTAGGGACTGACCGTTTACGTGGATGCCTTAGAGCAACAACTACTCACTATTGCTGGATCGCAGAGCGTTTGTTCTGTTGAAGAAGTACAGAGCCTATGGAGTGGCTATGGTGCTATCAAACGCTATCGATTTGATGGTGGAGAGCTACCCAGTTTGATCGTCAAACACGTCACTCTTCCCGATGATATTGCGCACCCGCGAGGATGGAATACCAATCGATCGCATGAACGCAAAGTGCGTTCTTATCAAGTTGAAACGAATTGGTATAAGCATTTTGCTGGGCAATGTGATGACTATTGCCAAGTGCCTCGAACGTTCCCTATTGATGAGTCGAAGCTTGATCCTGACGCTGAGTATTTGATCATTCTAGAAGATCTAAATGCCGTGAGTTTTTCGCGACGTTTTGACTCATTAACTTATCAACAAATGCAGCCATGTATTCAATGGCTTGCTAATTTTCATGCGCGATTTATGGGTGTTCAGCCACAAGGCTTGTGGCCGTCAGGTACGTATTGGCATCTTGAAACGCGTCCCGATGAATTAGATGCGCTGGATGATCTGGCGCTAAAACGTGCTGCTGGAGCTATTGATCAAAAGCTCAAAGCAAGCCCTTTTCAAACACTACTTCATGGTGATGCGAAGCTAGCGAATTTCTGTTTTTCTGAAGATGGGGCAAAGGTTGCGGCGGTTGATTTTCAATATGTCGGGGCAGGGTGTGGCATGAAAGATCTAGCTTACTTCATCGGTTCATGTCTCTACGAAGATGACTGCGAAAAGTATGAGGCAGCCTTACTTGATGATTATTTTTTGGCTTTGGCTGACGCGCTTGATCGATACTCTGCAATGCATTTGGCGCGATACTCTGTACAAGAAATCGAAGCTTCATGGCGTCCTTTGTTTAAGTATGCGTGGGCTGATTTTCATCGCTTTGTGAAAGGTTGGAGTCCCGGTCATTGGAAAATTAATTCGTACAGCGAACGCCTAAGTAAAGAGGTTGTAGATGAACTTAACTGAAGCTGATTTACTGCATTTACTTGAGGTCGCCTGTGATGCAGCCCTGGCTGCGGGAGAGGTGATTGCTGCGGGTGCTACGCGTGAAATCGATGTACAGCATAAAGACACAGGCGGGAGTTTGGCCACGCAAGTCGTGACCGAGATTGACCTTAAATGCGATGCCTTAATTCGAAGCAAGCTGGCTGCAAGTGCAGAACGCTATGATTTTGCACTGCTTACCGAGGAGACTGAAGACGATGGCGCTCGACTCGAGAAAGATTATTTCTGGTGTGTTGACCCTCTAGATGGCACGCTTGCATTTACTCGAAAAGTGCATGGTTATTCAGTTGCTATTTCTTTGATCTCTCGACAGGGCGAGCCAGTGATTGGCGTAGTGTACGACCCAGTTAAGCGAGACCTGTATTCTGCTGTTAAAGGACAGGGCGCATGCTACAACGGAAAGCCTTGGACGCTCAGTGCTAGTGCTCCTGACACAGGGCAAATCAAGACTTTAAATGTTCAATTGGACTGCAGTTTTATAGAGAGTGAGGCCTTCGCGCAGGCTTGGCAAAAGCTTGAACAGTGGGCGGAAAATAAAGGCTATAACGAGGTTGAGCGCTTTAGCGATGCCGGCGGTGTGATGAGCGCGATTGCTGTTCTGCAGACTCCATCATCGACCTATTTTAAACCGCCGCGTGTCAAAACTGGTGGTGGCAGCGCATGGGACTTCGCCGCGACTGCCTGCATCTTCAGTGAGCTGGGCGCTTACGCCAAAGACTTTTCTGGTAAAGACTTTTTCTTCAATCCTCCCGGTAGTACCTACATGCATCATTGCGGCGTCATGTTCGCATCGAATGAACAGATAGCAGAGTTGGCTGATTATTTAGGGAATGAACCGTATTAGCGGAGTAGTGGAGAACAAATCATGATGCAAGATTTTATTCTCGTTTAGCTTCCCTTAGTTAAGTCATCATGAGGAATATGGTCGATAGGCGTGTTGCCTATCGACTGATCAATTTGAAGAGCTACGGACATACTGACAACTTAATTAAAGAACCGGTTCTGCGATGGCTGCTTCACTATCCGCCGAAGCCTGTGTTGTCTTCGTTGCTGGTGACAAAATAATATCAGCCGCTTTTTCTGCAATTGCGATTACAGGAGCGTTGGTATTGCCGCTGGTGACGGTTGGCATGATTGACGCGTCAATGACGCGCAGGTTCTTAATACCGTGAACACGCAATTCACTATCTACCACGGCCATCGGGTCATGACCCATCTTGCAGGTTCCTGATGGGTGATACACCAAGCCTAAACGGTCCTTACATTTTTGCAGGAGCGCTTCATCTGATGTGACGTCTGCTCCGGGGTGAATCTCTTCACCTCTGTGCTCATCAAAAGCTTTGGCTTTGAGAAT
Organism: Oleiphilus sp. HI0067; assembly: GCF_001635735.1. Lineage (NCBI taxonomy): Bacteria > Pseudomonadati > Pseudomonadota > Gammaproteobacteria > Oceanospirillales > Oleiphilaceae > Oleiphilus > Oleiphilus sp. HI0067. The sequence continues at coordinate 7,463 of NZ_LWFI01001033.1, read as the reverse complement.
GTTGCGCGCTACTTTTATCCCGTTGACCAAGGTCTTAATGTCTTTCTCTTGGGTTAGGAAGTTGAAATCGATTTTGATTGGCATTCGCGGATCAGCAGATCGCAAACTGACAGTGCCGCGACTTTCCGGACGTAAAACACAGACATGCAAGGTATATCCATGCTGGCTGAGTAAGCGTAAGTCACGCCCGCAATCATCAAACAATAAAGGCACAAAGTGCATTTGAATATCAGGTACTTCAACTTCTGGGCTAGATTTCAAAAACGCGCCAGCCTGTGTGATTGAATTAGCTAGGTTTCCTTTCTTCGAACCAAAATACTTAAAGACATCGGGAAGCATTTTTAACAGGCCGCTTGGTGTGGTGGAGAACCCGTCTTTTTTCTTGCTCTTCACTAATACGCAAGCATCGACATGTTCTTGCAAGTTTTTACCGACACCAGTAAGGTCATGTACAACTGGGATGCCATGCTGCGCTAACTCTTCTTTATCGCCAACTCCAGAGAGCATAAGAGTCTGTGGTGAATTGAACGCACCGCCACATAACAAGACTTCTTTATTGGCTTTCACCTCATGACTCACACCATTTTTCGTATATGCGACGCCTACAGCAGTTTTACCTTCGAAGAGGATCTTATCGACAAAGGCTTCACATTCCACAGACAGGTTATTTCGATGAAGTGCCGGTTTTAAGTAGGCACGTGAGACGCCACAACGTTCACCATCCTTGATCGTAAATTGGTAATAGCCTGCACCTTCAAATTGTGGTCCATTGAAGTCATCGGTAACCGGATAGCCCGCTTGTTCAGCACCTTTTATAAAGCAGTCATTTAGCGGGTAGGCACTGTGAGTATTCGATACATATAAAGGGCCTTTGTCGCCATGGAAGGCATCGCCGCCGCGCTCATTGGTTTCTGATTTCTTGAAGTAGGGCAGCATATTGTCAAAGCCCCAGCCCGGATTTCCTTGGCTTTCCCAGTGATCATAATCAGAGCGATGTCCTCGAATATATACCATCGCATTCACTGCGCTGCTGCCGCCCAGTGTTTTGCCGCGGGGACAAAAAACAGGTTTACCATGTCGAATGTCCGGAACTGGCTCAGAGTCGTATAGCCAGTTATATTTGCGGCTATACATGAAGTAGGCAAAGGCACCTGGAATCTTGATCATTGGTGTTTTGTCTTCGGGACCGGCTTCTAAAACGAGTATCGAATTATTTGGGTCTTGAGATAATCGATGTGCTAACACACTCCCTGCGGATCCTGCACCGATGATGATGTAATCGAAATTATTGTTATTCATGTGGCTACCTCATTCGTGACGAAGTCGTCTTATAGGGTTGTATTCGTTTTTTCTCGGTTCTTTGATTAGATAGCTTAATAAATAGTTAGGCCTCTTAGACATGTTCGATCTGGAAAACTTGTTTGTTAATTTCGGACATAGGTCTTATGCTCTTAGCCAAATAATAATATTGATAGGTGTTCACTATGGATGTCCGTCATTCGATCATCGGCTTGGTGGAAATGCTGAAATGGATGGAGTCGAAGGGCCATGGTCGATCAACACTGCTAGATAATACTGGTATTGAAGAATCGCGTTTGGCGAATCCAAAAGAGACTGTTTCATCAAAAGAAGAGTTGCAGTTTTATCGTAACTTATTATCTGCAGCTGAAGATTCAAATGCTCTGCTTGAGGCAGGATTCAACTTAAATCTACCGAGCTATGGTGTATGGGGACTTGCGCTGATCAGCAGCTCTACGTTCGGCAAAGCAATTGATCTTGGAATCCAGTTTATTGACTTCACCTATACCTACAATCGCATTGTATTGGTTGAAGATAATCAATATTCCGGCTTGAGAATTTCACAGGCAAGAGATCTTGGTGATCTTCAGATGCCCATGATAGAGCGCGATATATCTGCGTCCTTCGTACTATTTCGTGTTTTGCTGCAAGATGAATCGCCGGTTGATGAAATTCGTTTTTCGGGCCCGATGACAAAACCCTTATCGTATTACGAGTCCTTGTTTTCTTGTCGCGTTTTGTTTGATCAGCCACATAATGAAATTCTGTTCTTCAGTGAAAAATTGCACAAAGAGCTACCCCAGCATAATGAATTGGCGATGCAGTTATGCATGGAGCAATTAGAGAAGATTAGACCTCAATTGAGAGAGGAGGTCAGCATCGCAGATCAAGTCTTGGCGTATTTGTCTTCTACACCGCTTTATCGCGCCGATATGGAAGAATGCGCGGCATCACTGACTATGAGTTCAAGAACGCTTCGACGAAAATTAACGAATGAAGGGGAATCGTATCAAAGTATTTTGGATACGTTTCGAAGTGAACTTGCTGCTAAATATTTGAACAGTACAAATATGACGCTAGAAGAAATATCAGAACGCCTAGGATATAGCGACGCCGCAAACTTTAGCCATGCCTTCAAACGCTGGCATGGCTATTCTCCAAAGTCATTTGGTAATAATAAACACTAGCCCTCAATCAACAGCGGAAGAGGGCACGGTTGTTTTAAATCGGAAGCAACTTTAATTCAACACGACGGTTCTCTTGTCGGCCTTGCGCCGTATCATTCGTTGCAATCGGAGCACGAAAACCTAATCCCTTTGAGTGCACGCGGCCACTCGAAATTTGGCGGGCTATAAGTTGTGCTTTCACCGAGTCTGCACGTTGTTCACTGAGGGTTTGATTAAACGATGCGGAACCTGTTGAGTCGGTATGACCAGTGATTTCAATCGCTGTTTTATCGAACTCTTTTAGCACCAACGCAATAGAATCGAGCACTTCAGAGAAGTTCTGTCGCACACTTGATTTAGATACATCGAAGGTGATCTTGCCGGGCATTATGAGAGTAATTTCATTCCCATTTCGTTGAACGCGTACTCCGCTGCGTTCGAGTTTTTTGCGCAATTGTTCTTCTTGCTGATCCATATAATAACCGGCACCACCTCCGGCTAAAGCCCCAGCAGTTGCCCCAATTAAAATGCCTTTCTTTCTATCACCTTTGCTAGACGTCGCAGCGCCGATGACTGCACCACTCACCGCACCAATGACACTACCTAATGTTGCGTTAGAGGTTTTTTCTTCACCCATGTAAGCATCGCGCGTTGCGCAGCCTGTGATGATGGCGAATGCCAATGAAGCGACGAACATTTTGAATACTACTTGCATACTTCTTCCTAGTTATCAGAGACCTATGTTTACCCTAGATTGCTCCAAACTGCTTTGCAGGACTTTTCTGGTTAATTTGAACGAATAGGTGTTCTATGGAGTATGTGCTTGACGCCACGATTTATCTGAGGTTTGAACGTTTCTCAAAACGCTAATCAAGTAGAGATGCTTAGTTGAGTTTGCAATACACTAAGCCAAAACAAATAGTAGGACGTGATACGTATGCCGGTTTATGCACTCAACCTTTTCAATATTAAAGATGCCTCTGAATACAAAGCCTACGCGCGACGATCAGCGAAAGAGATTCAGTCGCATGGTGGGCGTGTTGTCTCGCTCGGAAAATTTCGTGAATCTATACAGGGCGATATCTCTCCGCGCACGGCGATGATATTGGTTGAATGGGAAACTAAAGAAGCCTTTGATCATTATCGAAATGATCCCGCGCTAGCAGATTTACATCCACACAGAGTGAATGGAACTGATCAATATATCTGGCATTTGTTTGATAAGCTGGACGATTTAAGACCCTTGCTAAGTCATGATCAGACTTAATGACTGCCAAGCAATTCTTTAATTCGTCGCGCCAACCACTCAGGTTTCTCCATAGGAAAGAAGTGATTCCAATCTGTAAGTTGTTCGTCCGTAGCATTTGGCAGTAACTCAACAAGATCATCTCGTGTTGGGGAGAACTCAAAGCTTAGTGGATGGTCATCCTTGCGTTTAGCGCGAGCGCGAATAATCTGCGTCGAAGTGTTGATGTCTCTGATCTTATCTAAAAGTAGATCAGACCCTAAATTGCGATATACACAAGCTTCTAGGGATGGTGTGCAGGCGAGACTGTATCCGCTATCTTTTGCTACTGGCTTCAAGGCTTGATTGCAATAATCGATGAGTACTTGTTGATCCCAGCTAATAAAAGGCGCTTTCCCTGAAAATACCTCGTTCAGCTCTTCTGACGATTCCCATTCATTGCGACGTCTTGCAACGGGATGGTCTGTCATTGATTGTAGAAATTGCAGTGCGTTTTCATGCAGTACTACAGGGTCTAATAGCAGCAGTTGATCAAAGGCTGCAGGGTGGTCATGTGCGATAGAGAGCATTAACTGGCCGCCCATCGAATGGCCTACACCGAGTGCATTTTTAATCCCTAATGTGTCGATAATCTCTGCTAGCCAATGCGCAGTTCTATCCCATTGAAACTCATCATTTGGATGCTCGCTTTGCCCATGTCCGGGAGTATCAAAAAGGTAAACTGGGTTTTCGAGGTGTTTTACCACCTCATACCAAACCGCTTTGTTAAAGCCCGTGGCATGCAGAAACACGATGGGTTTACCTGTTCCCTCACGATAGTCGTAGCGAATTTTTAAGCCAACAATGACAGTGGTTCTGGTTGTTGGGGGTGCTAGCTCGATGATGCTCGACATAATGTTGTAGTTTTTGATTACATGTTATTCCAAACCGAACATTATCCTTATCACTTTGCTCGAAGAGCAAGTGATATCCCCATCTGGAATGGTCATTTTCATTTTTTAGGTCGTATTAGAAGCAGCTAAGGTTTAGTCTTAGTGCGCTTACGAAGCCTTCTAATAATTATAAAATTTGGAGTAGACAATGGCTGTTGGTCTGAATCTTCTTTTCTTTGCCTTCTTGGCGGTGATTCTCGGGACATCTCAAAGTAATCTATATGACATGCTGGTATCGAATGCGATTGCCCAGGGCGTGTTGTTTTTCTGCGTGGTCGTAATTCCATTTTTGATCACCAAGCGAATGTCTTTCGTTGATATTGCATGGCCTTTTGGGGTCGCTTTAATTGGCGCGCATATCTTGATGATGGGCGATGCAGACCCTGTGCGAAAAACTGTGGTCGGTGCGGTGTATTTGTTTATCGGATTGCGTATGGGCTTAGGTGCTCTAACCATGGCTAAAACCACGGGTGTGATCTTCAAATATGAATTCCCGCGTTACGATTATCGCCGCACTATGCTTGATCAGAGCGGTTCCAAATTCACGAATGCACACATGCTGGGTGAGGCCGTCGTACAAGGCTTTGCCAATATGACTGTGTTGGCGGTTCCCGGTTTCTTAATTGCGACAAGCACAATTGAAGGAATTAGTATGTGGGAATATGTTGGGCTCGGTCTTTGGGGCTTGGCTTATCTTTGCGAATCTGTCGCTGATGGGCAGAAGATGTATTTTATCTCAAAGAATCCAAAAGGCGTTTGCAATATAGGTTTGTGGAAGTATAGCCGTCATCCTAACTACTTTTCTGAGTGGTTAGTTTGGACGGGGATTGTCGTTGCGACTGTGCCATCTTGGTTGGCGATTCAAAGTGTAGAGACGCCGTTAGTTTGGATTAGCTTAGGTATCTGCGCATTGTTTGCATCGGTAATGTTGTACATCACTTTGGTATACCTGACTGGCGCAAAGCCAGCGGAGTATTATTCTGTACAACGCCGAGCGGGGTACAAGGAATACCAAGACACAACCAACATGTTCTTTCCGTGGTTTCCTAAAAATAGATAGACTTTAAAAAGTTGGGGGCAAAAAATTAGGGTCAGAAAAGTAGTCTGACCCCAGTTTGATACAGCTTATTTCGCGGCTTTAAATGCTGACCACATGCGTGAACCTGCGCGGTCATAACGCGGGCCATTAATCGGTGCAGGGAAGAGTTTGTCGAGCACCGCTTGTGGTGGGTAGATTGATTCATCCTCTACGATTTCAGGATCGATAAATTCTTTTGATGCCGGTATCGCATTCGGGTACCACACATAATTAGTGATATCCGCCATAACCTTTGGATCGATCAAGTAGTTAATCAGTGCATGAGCGTTATCTACGTTGGGTGCATCTTTAGGAATCAGCATTAAATCAAACCAAATTGGAGCACCTTCTTTAGGAATGATATAAGCGATTTCAACACCATTTTCTGCTTCTGAAGCGCGATCCATGGCTTGCAGAATATCGCCTGACCAACCAACAGAAACACAGACATCACCATTTGCTAGGTCATTAATATAAAGAGAGGAATGAAAGTAGCGAATATTTGGGCGAATCTTTTTCAAAGCAGGCTCTGCCACAGACTTCAAAAGTTTAGCGTTTTGGTTCTGAGAGTCTTCACCAAGGTAATTCAAGACGGAAGGAACAAACTCATCCCATGCATCTAAAATGGTGATGCCGCAGTCGGCCAACTTGCTCGATACTTCGGGATCGAGAATCAAATTCCAGCTATCTAAAGGGAAGTCTTCGCCTAGGCGTTCTTTGACCATATTTACATTAATGCCGATCCCTGTGGTGCCCCACATATAGGGAATCGCGTGTTCGTTGTTTGGGTCTAGGCTTGAGATGATTTTCATGGCTTGAGGGTCGAGGCCTTTTGCATTTGGGATCTTCGAAAGATCTAGCTTTTGATAGATGCCTGCTTGGATTTGACGCGCCATAAAATCGCCAGATGGTACAACAATATCATACCCAGTTCGTCCCGCGAGAAGCTTTGCTTCGAGCACATCGTTGCTATCAAACACGTCATATACAACTTTAATACCACTTTCTTTCTGAAAATTTTCTATCGTATTTTCGGCGATGTAATCCGACCAGTTATAGAAAAATACGTCTTTTTTCTCGGCTACAGCCGACGATGCGAAAATGCCTAGAACGCTAGCGGCAGTCAGTGTTTTTAGTACGTGTAACTTTGCGATCATGTGAGTGGCCTCTCTTTAAATATCACTACAGCATAGTCAAGTTCAGACTCTTGGCAATTACGACAAATAGGTATTGAAGGGCGACCTGAAACATTAGTGAAAAGTTTCTGTAAGAAAAATGTAAATACTGCTGCTTAGACTTCGACTTTTCATAAAAACAGAGTCAGTCCAGTGAAAGTCATTAATCATATTCGCTTCGCAGCATGCGGTGTTTTCATGGCGGTAAGTTCAGGTCTTGCCGCAAATACCGATATTCAATCCTTAGAAAACCTATCGCAAGAACTCGTGGAGATTCGTCAGCAGATTGCTAGTTTGCACGATGAAATAAATTTTTCTAAAGCAAGTTATAACGACCAATTGCACGCGTATTCAAATCAGAAAGCGGATATGAGTGTGAAGATCAGTCGCGCAGATTTGAACCTCAAAGACCTTCAACGTGAGCTTCATAAGTTAAAGGTCGAAAACGAAGAAAAGTTTTCTACAAGTGATCAACTTGCTCCAGTGATGCAGCGTGCCGTCCAAGATCTTAACGATCAAATTGCTCAATCGATACCGTTCAAGCGTGAAGAAAGACTTCAGGCTTTA
>NZ_LWFI01001032.1:0-1387 GCF_001635735.1 Oleiphilus sp. HI0067 | reverse complement strand
TGGCTGACGCTCCTGTTGCTTAGGTTTAGGCTTGGGTCTTTCTTTTGTGATTTGCTGTTGTCGTTCTAGCTCAAAATTAGTTGCGCCACCTTGGAGCTTTTCGCGATCAAAGTCTGATTCGTTCAAACCAATCACCACAACAAACAACAGAAAAGGCACTAAAACAGCGGCGACAATCGAAAAAAATTGCCGTGACACGCCTTGTCTCATTTCAATTGAATTCATCATAAGGCGCTACTCACGACTCCTGCTCAGTCGCGACGCCAACATTACTCGCACCGGATAACTTCGCTTGATCAATCACTTCAAGAACGAGTTTGGCTGGCACATTTTCATCAGTCACAACCAAGACACTTTTGTCAGTACTCGTGCGTAACATATCGCGCAACTTGCTCTGCAAGCTGTATACACGCACAGGCTGGTTGTCGACATACACATCACCAAAGCTATCAATAAAAATACGTGTCGCCTTGGTAGAAGCCGCTGCTGCACTGGCCGCATTCGGTCGTTCAAGATCTAGTTTCATGTCTTTAACGAAGGTAGTCGTCACCATGAAGAAGATTAACAAGATGAACACCATGTCGATCAATGGAGAGATATCTACCTGCCCTTCTTGCTCGCTCTCTTGTCTGTATCTCATATTCTTTCTCGCTTATTTTATTTGCTCAGAGACGCTTGCTTTTGAGCGCACACTAAGTCTCGAATTTGATCCAACTCTCGACAGACATTGCGCTCTTTGCGCTCAATCATTCGTCCAACAAGTAAGCCTGGGATAGAAATCGCCAAACCTACTTGTGTTGTAAATAGCGCCTTACTGATCCCGCCTGCAATGCCGCCGGTTTGCGTAAATAGCGACATCGTGCCTAGGGAGTCAAAGGTCTCCATCATTCCATCGACTGTACCGAGCAAACCTAACAACGGAGCAACAGCAACGAGCGAACGCACTAAGCTACGATGCCTCGCCATGGTTTCTTTCAAATTAAAAAAATGCTCGTCGATACGCGCTTTCACGTTCACTGGACTGCGATACTCACGAGAAGTATCCATCGCAAATTTTGCGGCTTCGGCATTGACGGATTTCAGATTCAAAAACTTGCGCTTTCCTTTCTTAACTTTTCTCACTAAATCACGAGGCTTGTGCTGACTAGAGCGCACCGTCATGACGCGATAAACTAAGGCATACCACAACAATATGGAGACGATAATGAGCGGCAACATTACAAAGCCGCCCATCTCGTAATATTCCAGCAACACGCTATAGCTGGGGATAAATGTTTCTAACATGGCACCAATACTCAATTTACGTTATGACTCTCGAAGACACGGACTAAGCCGCGAGTTTCAGAGAATCAACAGTTGGTTTTTGGGTATTGATAACGTTTAGTGC
>NZ_LWFI01001031.1:0-943 GCF_001635735.1 Oleiphilus sp. HI0067 | reverse complement strand
TTCTTTGCAGCATTTCCTATGCTCGCAGCCGCTTGGGCACTCTATATCTCGAGAGACTACGACACATTTTTAATGTATTAAGTCCAGTTAAAACCAATCAAAGAGTAGTGACGCGCCAACTCTTCACTGCTCTGATTTCACGCAAGAAATCAATTAATAGTCACTAACAAGTCGCTTCGACAAACTTGAATGGCTCGATATCAAGTCCGATAGATCACCACTTACCAAACCACCATCCAATACTCGCCACTCACCAGCGACCATCACTGCATTCGCGTTGTGCGCACCACATAACAGGAGTGCAGCAAGAGGATCATGACTTCCAGAAAATCGTGCCTCATCCAATTTGAATAAGGCAATATCCGCTTGCTTTCCAACTGCGAGCTCTCCAATATCAGAACGTCCTAAAACAGACGCTGAACCTTTCGTTGCCCAACGGAGGGCATCAAAGTGCGTCACCTCATCGGCCTCATAACGCAGTCGATTGATTAACATGGCTTGTCGTACTTCTTGGATCATATTTGAGCCATCATTAGATGCAGATCCATCAACACCCAGCCCGACTGGCGAACCGTGTTCCTCCAATTCAAGGGTTCGGCATATCCCAGAAGCAAGCACCATATTGGATGAAGGGCAATGGCAAACGCTCACACCCGCCCTACCTAAGCGATGCAACTCGTCGTCATTAAAATGAATGCCATGCGCAAGCCAAACATCATTACTCATCCAATTGACGGACTCTAAATAGTCCACGGGGCGCATACCAAATGTTTTAAGGCAGAAGTTATTTTCATCTTCAGTTTCAGCCAAATGGGTATGTAATCGAACACCGTGATCGCGCGCCAAAGAGGCTGTTTGCTTCATCAAATCAGTAGTGACAGAGAACGGCGAACATGGCGCCAGCGCGATATTCACCATAGATCCTTCTGAGGCATCATGATAC
>NZ_LWFI01001030.1:0-1510 GCF_001635735.1 Oleiphilus sp. HI0067 | reverse complement strand
CCAACGTTATACATACGCATTGCATCTTCAGAGACTGCAAAGTCCATGTCATTATGCCTAATCCAAACTCTTCAGGTACTGGCTTCTTAGATGTATCAAGCTGGCTACAAATGTTCGGAGAGGACAAAGGTTGGGAATACATGGATGCGCTTCACGAAAACATTTCACGTTATACCCACTCTGGTTCAAAGCCTTGTAAATTGGCCGCCGCTGGTGAAACGCCTATTGGTATTTCATTTGCATTTCGTGGCGCAAAAGAAAAAACAAAAGGCGCACCAGTTGAAGTGGTCTTTCCTTCAGAAGGTTTAGGCTGGGACGTAGAAGCGGCAGCGATTGTTAAAGGTACTGACAAGCTAGACGCTGCGAAAAAGCTTATGGACTTTGCAGTCTCTGAAGATGCAATGCGTATGTATAACGTTGGTTATGCAATTGTTGCAATACCAGGTATTGCAAAACCAGTTGAGCATTTCCCAGAAAATGCTGAAGAACTCATCATAGATAACGATTTTGGTTGGGCTGCTAAGAACCGTAAAGACATTTTGTCTACGTGGGCTAGCCGTTACGACGGAAAATCTGATCCGAAGTAAGGCTTTCCCAACCAGCCACGACTCCGACGTAGCTGTTGTTGCGCGGTGCCTTTGGGCACCGCTTTTTTGAGTTCTACCCATCCATTGTCTGCGAGTCTCATTATGAGTTTTTTAAGCGTAAATCAACTTTCTAAGTCATTCGGAAATTTCAATGCTGTCGATCATGTGTCATTTGAAATTGAAAGAGGAGAATTTATTTGTTTTCTCGGGCCATCAGGCTGCGGAAAAACGACGCTGCTTAGAATGATTGCGGGCCTCGAATTGCAGGATGAGGGGACAATTATTCAAAATGGAATCGATATTTCTCGGTTGCCAGTAAGTCAGCGTGACTTTGGGATTGTGTTCCAAAGTTATGCTTTATTCCCGAACCTGAACGTGTCGGAAAACATTGAATATGGTTTGAAGAATGCAAAGGTCAAGAAAGCCGAGCGACGGGCGCGCGTTACTGAACTTGTTGCCTTGATGGATCTTCATGAGCACGTCGATAAATATCCTCAACAGCTGTCTGGTGGTCAGCAACAGCGTGTTGCTTTAGCGCGTGCTTTAGCGCTGAAACCGAGTTTACTGTTACTGGATGAGCCATTGTCAGCACTTGATGCAAAAGTGCGCACAAGGTTGCGATCTGAGTTAAAACAGTTACAAAAACGCTTAGGCATTACCACTATTATGGTGACGCACGACCAAGAAGAGGCCCTGAGTATGGCCGATAAAGTGGTTGTGATGAATCAAGGCAGAATTGAACAATGTGCTTCGCCTAATTTGGTGTATCGCAAACCGGCATCAGAATTCGTTGCAGACTTCGTTGGGTCGATGAATATTTTCTCGCTTGAAGCTGAGCGTGAAAGTCAGGCGACGAAAGACTTGCAGACCCATTTAGATCTTCATTCGACAAGTGCTTCTCTCGCAATTCGTCCAGAGCATTT
>NZ_LWFI01001029.1:0-1020 GCF_001635735.1 Oleiphilus sp. HI0067 | reverse complement strand
TGTTTACGTCCAGTTCTAGGTTTTAGCTCTACCAAACTGTAACGTGAAGTAGGGAAGCGTCCGTCTGATATGGGCAATTCATACCGCTCTACACGGCGCAGTTGTGTTTGTGCGTCTTTCGGCTCTTTCTCATCTGCTTTTGCTTGATCACTTTTGAAGGCAGCGATTTCTTTCAATGGGTGATCGATTTCTAGTTCTTGCGGCGTATACCCGCGGACTACTGCATAGTACGTCTTTTTTATATGCCGCTGTTCGAATTGATCAGATATTTTCTTTGCCGTTTCTGGGTCGAAAGCAAACAGTAGCAATCCTGATGTAGGTTTATCCAGGCGATGAACGGGGTAAACCCAGTGCCCTGTTTGGTTGCGCAAAATACGCATCGTATACCGTGTTTCGCGTTTATCAATGGGAGATTTATGGACGAGCATTCCCGCCGGTTTGTGCGCGGCGATCATATATTCGTCTTGGTAAATGATCTCAAGCGTTTCGGGCTCGTGTTCAGTGTTGTGAGACGATTCGTTCGTATTGTTCATGCAACAGTCTGTTGAAGTAGAAGGCTTAGAGATTTTACCTGTTGTTTGGTACTATCGCGCGCTTAATTTTGCGCAATCATTCATTCTTTTTGTGCATCAATATTTGCTCATTTTTTGGAGTTTTAATGGTGTCTCGTTTTTTGAGCCTAGGTTCGTTGTTAGTTTTGTCTTTCGCTGTATTAGTTGGCTGTTCCTCTAAAGAGGAGAATGCCCCTGAACAAGCACAGCAAATGCCTCCTGCAGTGCCAGTTCAAGTTGCATCAGTAACGGCTTTGACCATGGCAGCGACAAAAATCTATACCGGTCGTTTAGAAGCAGAACAAGAAGTGATTATGACGCCTCAGGTGTCTGGTCAGATTAAACACGTTACTTTTGAAGAGGGCGCGGTGGTTAAGCAAGGTGATGTGTTGTTTGAGATGCATTCTCGTACGCAAGCCGCACGCTACAACGAGTTGAAGGCTGAGCTAGAAAGTGCTCGTGCACAAAT
>NZ_LWFI01001028.1:0-1716 GCF_001635735.1 Oleiphilus sp. HI0067 | reverse complement strand
TGATCAGGATGTGATTCGTATTAATCACAGTGATACGATCGAAGATATGGTGCGCCTAGGCAAGGATGCAGAGAAGACTGTGTTGGCGCGTGGCTTGCGATTGCATATTGAAGATCGTGTTATCATTCATGAAAACAAAACGGTCGTATTCGCGTAAATTTCAGTTCTAAGGCGCGACTTTCTGTTGCGCTTTCTTCGCTTTCAGATCTTATTCAAAAATAGTGCGTTAACAAGCCCTCTAAAACGCGCTAAATGCTCTCTTTTGTTTTGTGCTTATGGTATAGTGCGTTGATTAATTTTGCGCTAACTTCCAAAATTGCTTTTGGTTTCAGTAAAACGCAAAGAAAGGCAAAGCGCTTCAATTTTTGCCTAATAACGATAAGTGCTCTAAGAGCATTACAAAAACGATCGAAATGAAAGGAATGCACTCCCTATGAGTGATCACGCTAAAGAAATCCTTCCCGTAAATATTGAAGATGAGTTGAAGCAGTCATACCTTGATTACGCGATGAGCGTAATCGTTGGTAGAGCATTGCCAGATGCTCGTGATGGTTTGAAACCTGTTCACCGACGTGTTCTTTTCGCAATGAGTGAATTGAACAACGATTGGAACAAAGCATACAAAAAGTCTGCTCGTGTTGTTGGTGATGTGATCGGTAAATACCACCCACATGGTGATTCTGCGGTCTACGATACAATTGTTCGTATGGCTCAGCCATTTTCTCTTCGTTACACATTGGTAGATGGTCAGGGTAACTTCGGTTCTATCGATGGGGATAATCCAGCTGCGATGCGTTATACGGAAATCCGTATGCAGAAGCTTGCGCATTCTTTGCTTGCTGATCTAGAGAAAGAAACGGTCGATTTTGTTCCTAACTATGATGGCACAGAGCAAATCCCAGAAGTCTTACCGACTCGTGTTCCTAACTTATTGGTGAATGGTTCATCAGGTATTGCGGTTGGTATGGCAACGAACATTCCTCCGCATAATTTGAATGAAGTTGTCAGTGGCTGTTTAGCCTTGTTAGACAATTCAGATATTACGACTGATGAGTTGATGGATTACATTCCTGGTCCAGATTTCCCGACTTCAGCGATTATTAACGGTCGAGCTGGTATTGTTCAGGCATATCAGACTGGTCGCGGTAAAATTTATCTACGCGCGCGTTATGAAGTGGAAACAGACGCGAAAGGTAAAGAGCGCATTGTCGTTACAGAAATTCCTTATCAGGTTAACAAGGCGCGTTTGATTGAGAAAATCGCAGAGCTTGTTAAAGATAAAAAGATCGAAGGGATTACCGAGCTTCGAGATGAGTCAAACAAAGAGGGCATGCGTATTGTTATTGAGTTACGTCGAGGTGAAGTGCCAGATGTAATTATGAATAACTTGTATTCTCAAACTCAGCTTGAGAACGTGTTTGGTATCAACATGGTTGCGCTTGTTGATGGTGAGCCAAAGACGATTAATCTTAAGCAGTCACTTGAGATTTTTGTTAAGCACCGTAGAGAAGTCGTTACCCGTCGTACTGTTTATTTGTTACGTAAAGCGAGAGAGCGTGGCCATATTCTCGAAGGTCTTACCGTCGCGCTTGCGAATATCGATCCAGTAATTGAGCTCATTAAGAAATCTCCAACCTCTGCTGAAGCGAAAGAAGCTTTGCTTGCTCAAGCTTGGGAGCCAGGTGCTGTAGTCGGCATGCTCGAGAAAGCGGGCGT
>NZ_LWFI01001027.1:0-1082 GCF_001635735.1 Oleiphilus sp. HI0067 | reverse complement strand
AGTTGAAGATGTAAAAGAGAGCGGTGCCGAAGCGATCGCTATCAACCTTTTATTCTCGTTTTTGAATAGTGAGGAAGAACAACGCATTGAGAGCGCCTTGAACAAAGACTTTTTCGTCTCCCGTTCGTCTTTTGTATTGCCGGTTTATAAAGAATATGAACGCGGCATCGCTACATGGCTTAACGCGTCATTGGGCCCAAAGGTCAATAACTACCTGAGCATGCTTCAAGACAAACTCAAGAACAATCATGTTCAAATCATGCAATCGTCTGGCGGCCTACTGACACTGGATGAGGCCAAAAAACGCGCCGTTAATCTTCTTCTCTCTGGACCTGCTGGGGGGCTATCAGCCGTCCGATTACTCGGAAAGTCACTCAATCAAACGAAAATACTCAGCTTTGATATGGGAGGCACAAGCACCGATGTGAGTTTAATGGATGGAGATTTCTTGTTAAGCAGCGAAAACTCCATCGCTGACTGGCCAGTAGCTATCCCTATGCTAGATATGGATACTATCGGGGCAGGCGGCGGCTCTATTGCCTGGATAGATGAAGCGGGCATGCTACATGTTGGGCCTGAATCTGCAGGTTCTAATCCAGGGCCGGCCTGCTATGGCCAAGACGGAGATAGGGCAACCGTGACGGATGCTAACTTGATTCTTGGTCACATCCCTAGATCTGCCAAACTGGGTGGTTCATTAAGCTTAGACTTCGATAAAGCAATACAAGCAATCGAAAAACTAGCGCAACAACTATCTTTGAGCATTGAAGAAACGGCGCAAGGCATCGTTCAACTTGCAGAACAACAAATGTCAGCAGCGCTGCATAATATCTCAGTCAAACAAGGGCATTCGCCTAAAGACTTCAGTTTATGTTGCTTTGGTGGCGCAGGCGGGATGCATGTTTGCTCTCTTGCAGAAAAACTCAATATCAAACGCGCTATTATCCCACGCAATTCTGGCGTCTTGTCTGCGTTCGGCATGCTCACCGCAGCGCCTATGCGTAATGCAACACACTCCTACATTCACCCTTATCAAGACGTTAGCAAAGAAACACTTGCTGACTTATTTGACAAAATGAAAG
>NZ_LWFI01001026.1:0-1267 GCF_001635735.1 Oleiphilus sp. HI0067 | reverse complement strand
TAACTATCGCGATGTATGACAGACTTAAAGAAGGATCGACACCAGTCTTAAACGCTGTGTCGTTATTTCTGATGTTAGGGTCCGCCCTCCTAGCCTTGATTAGTATTTTGGTTCAGAAAGAAAAATAAGGCTGCGAGATCCAAATACCCATATGACCTACAACCAGTTCAATCGATTTTGCGCCAATCTACCCTGCACGAACTATGGTATGCAATGGGGAGGCGCTCATGTTTAGAACTTTTCGCAATCGGAGGTTGGAATGGGGCAAACAAAACGCCTACCTTTTCATTTGAGACTTCCGAACTAGATTTTCAATTTATACAGCACAAAGGTGGTTACCGACCTGCTCCCTATTTTGCGAATCGAGGAACGAAGTGGATTCAATGCACCGACCGTCAAAATGAAGAAGAGCTGCGTTATTATCTCAGCGAGTCACATCGCTTAGCCTCTTTAAACCTCACCAACAAACTTCAAAAAGAACTTCACCTCAACCAATAACAAGGCGTAGTCTTTGTCCTTAATAAATAGCTTAGGAGTACAAACGTGTACATCGCAATGAACCGCTTCAAAATCAAACTGTGTTGTGAGAAAGACTTTATCGAGATCTGGAAGAATCGCGATTCCTTTCTAAGCGAGGTACTAGGATTTAAATCGTTTAATTTACTGCAAGGCGAAACTACCGAAGAATACACCTTGATCTCATCACGTGCAGTTTAGGAGTCGGAAGAAGCATTTCGCGCATGGACCAAATCTGAAGCTTTTCGTAAAGCGCATGCAAATGCGGGCGGCCCATCTTCAAAAGAGCTACATGTCAGTCCTCCTCAATTAGAGTGCTTTGCAGCCGTTATTTAGCTTGTAATCACACAACTAGAATACTGATATCGAAAAGCAGTCTACTGCATATCCCTTAAACTCCAAGTGGCAGATATAGCTATGTACATAGCTGAGTTAATATCCACAGCGATCAATCCTTTCCAATAGCATTAATTCGGGGTCGCCAAATACATCTTGCATCCCAAACACCCGGCAATTACTCAATTCTTGCTGACATGTGAGTAGCAATAGCTGCCGAAATAACTTCTGAATTTCATTCTTATCTGCGACGTTTCCTTTCTGACGTGCTTCAGAGTAGGCCCACCTCATACACGTTCGCTTTGACTCAGCGTCGACGATCTCTAAGTTCGGATTTCCTTCCTCTAACCACGCATATATGTAATATCCCATCGTATCTTCTCCTATTTACAGGAATACAAATGATAATCGTTAT
>NZ_LWFI01001025.1:0-1678 GCF_001635735.1 Oleiphilus sp. HI0067 | reverse complement strand
TCTTATTGCCCACTTTACTAGGCGTGTTCTTAAGCAATCTCGAGCGCTCTCAATTGAGCTTTGATAATACGACTCAAATGACGGTGATGCTAAGCAAAACATTATCGCCGATTAAAGGGGCAACATTTGCGCAAGAACTAACAAAAATCGAAGGCATAGAGTCAGCCAAGTTCATCCATCAAGATGATGCTCTTGAGGAATTTAAAGCAACATTTGAACTCGAGTCGACACTTGAGCACTTGAGCGACAATCCCCTTCCTCACAGTATTATCGTAACCCTGAGTGATTCTGCTAATACGATAGAACAAGCGCAAAAACTTCGCACTAGCCTACTAGGAAAGCCTGAAATTGATCTGGTTCAGCTTGATTTAATGTGGGTTCAGCGACTCAACTCTATTACCAACTTTCTTAGTTTAAGCACCTGGATTCTTGGGCTAATGCTAAGTATTGCTGTCATTTTAATTCTCGGAAATACGATTCGATTAGCAATCGAAAACCGAAAAGACGAAATTGCCGTACTTAAGCTGGTAGGAGGAACGGACGCGTTTGTTTGTAGACCGTTTCTGTACTTAGGTATTTTCTATGGCATAGGCGGAGGAATATTTTCCATTATTTTATGCAGCGTGGTGTTAGCCATTCTAGCGCAACCTATTGAAGCACTGAAAGCTTCATATCAAAGCGATTTTAGTTTGTCAGGTTTGAACATTGAAACTACACTTTTTATTCTGTTAGTTGGAACATTTTTAGGTTGGTGCGCTGCCAAAATTTCTGTGAAACAACATATAAGCGCAATTGAACCAAGCTAATACCTATCTACGAAATTCGGAACTTTTTAAGGCTTAAGTAGTCCAACCACTCAACATTAGCACACTTGAGCACAAAAGCGCCGAGATGCTATGATGCAAGGATAACGAATAGAGGAATATTAATGGGCACAAGCTTACAACCCGTCGACATGTTAACTCCTGGTGGCAACCTTGAGTCTTACATCCAAACGGTCAACAGCATCCCGATTTTGTCAATTGAAGAAGAGCGAGATTTAACTGCGCGCTTACATGACGAAAACGACCTTGTGGCTGCGCGACACTTGATTATGTCGCATCTACGTTTTGTTGTTCATATC
Source organism: Oleiphilus sp. HI0067 (assembly GCF_001635735.1). Classification (NCBI taxonomy): domain Bacteria; kingdom Pseudomonadati; phylum Pseudomonadota; class Gammaproteobacteria; order Oceanospirillales; family Oleiphilaceae; genus Oleiphilus; species Oleiphilus sp. HI0067. Next base: position 555 of record NZ_LWFI01001025.1, on the reverse strand, counting down.
GCTAAAAGTTACTCTGGATATGGTTTAGCTCAAGCTGATCTTATTCAGGAAGGAAACGTCGGCCTAATGAAAGCCGTTAAACGTTTCGATCCGACATTCGGCGTTCGCTTGGTGTCTTTTGCTGTACATTGGATCAAAGCTGAAATTCACGAATTCATTTTACGTAATTGGCGCATTGTCAAAATTGCGACGACCAAAGCGCAACGTAAAATGTTCTTCAATCTTCGCAGCTCTAAAAAGCGTCTTGCTTGGTTTACCGCAGATGAAGTTGATTCAGTAGCTAAAGACCTTGGTGTAGAACCTCGCGTCGTTCGCGAAATGGAAGGTCGCTTGAGCGCTCAAGATACAGCATTCGATGCTAGCTCTGATGAAGATGATGACAGCGCGTTCTTAGCTCCAGCGAACTATCTAGAAGATCATTCAGCAGACCCTGCACGTGCTGTAGAGCTGGCTGATACATCGAGCGATACGCGTCATCGTTTAACTGAAGCCTTACGTACTCTCGATGAGCGTAGTTTAGATATCATCACCAAACGCTGGTTAAATGAGAAAAAA
>NZ_LWFI01001024.1:0-2373 GCF_001635735.1 Oleiphilus sp. HI0067 | reverse complement strand
CTCTTACCAAGAGATAGATTTTCTTCGTGTTGCTTCAGCTTGATAAAGTGACGAATACTACTTTTTGCCTTGCCTGTGGTGACGATATTTAGCCATGCAGGGCTTGGTTTTGCGCCTGGAGCCGTAATAATTTCTATCGTTTGACCGCTCTGCAAAGGCTCGCTTAATGAGGCAAGTTGTTTGTTGATGCGACAGGCGACGCATGCATTTCCAATGTCAGTATGAATGGCATAAGCAAAGTCTATCGGTGTTGCGCCAGCTGGTAGTTCGAGAATTGCTCCTTTCGGTGTGAAGACATAGATCTCGTCTGGGAAGAGATCAATTTTAACGTGCTCGAAGAACTCCATTGAGTCGCCAGCATTTTCTCGAATCTCTTTCAGGCCACTCAACCAGCGATCTATACGGGCTTGGTTTGCAAGCGCCATACTGGAGTCGTCTTTGTATTGCCAGTGAGCCGCGATCCCGTAGTTGGCAAGGTCTTCCATCTCTTGGGTGCGAATTTGCACTTCGATGTTCACATGCATACCGAATAGCGTGGTATGCAGTGATTGATATCCGTTTACCTTAGGGACGGCAATATAGTCTTTGAAGCGGAAAGGTAGAGGTTTGTAGAGCGCATGTAAGGCACCGAGAATGCGATAACAATCGTCTTCAGATTCAGCAATAATTCGAAAAGCATATACATCCATAATTTCATGGAAAGAACGATGCTTATACTTCATCTTCTTATAGATGCTGAAAAGATGCTTCTCTCGACCGATAACCTCGCCAGTAAGATGTCGCGTTTTTAGCTGACTCTCGATTTTACCTTGGATATCTTCGATGATTTCGTTATGGCTTCCGCGAAGCTTTTTGACCGCTTTGCGAATGTATTTGGAGCGCATTGGGTAGAGCGCTTGGAATCCAAGATCTTCAAGCTCGGTTCTAATGCTGTTAATGCCTAAGCGATTTGCGATCGGTGCGTATATATCTAGCGTTTCTGTGGCGATCCGCCGTCGCTTTTCATGATGCAATGGACCGAGCGTCCGCATGTTATGNAGGCGATCTGCAAGTTTAACCAATATAACGCGAATATCTTTCGCCATCGCCAACGTCATTTTCTGGAAATTATTGGCTTGAGCTTCAGCTTTAGATTTGAATTCTATTTGTGTGAGTTTACTCACCCCGTCGACCAGTTCCGCAACGGCACTGCCAAACTCTTCGGCTAATTCGTCTTTGCTAGTTTCGGTGTCTTCTATGACGTCATGCAGCAATGCTGCCATGAGTGTTTCGTGATCAAGGTGAAGGTCTGCGAGAATATTGGCGACAGCAATAGGGTGAATAATGTACGGGTCGCCACTGCGTCTATATTGCCCTTCGTGCGCCTCTTTTGCGACGTAATAGGCGCGTTCAATCAGTCTTACCTTGTTGGTGTCTAGGTAGGACTCGGCTCTCTCGATTAAGCCATCAATATCGGGCACGCTTTCTCTGCTCACTTGTGCGGAATGAAGAAATAAAAAAAGCCGAACGGCTAAAGCTGTTCAGCTTTTTATAAGCTCACCCTAATGATATTTGAGCGAGCTGTTTTTTCAAGCGTATTATCGCAAAGAAGTTATTCTTCTTCGCTAAAATCAACATTACCTGCGTTGATATGGCCTTCAGCGATTTCACGAAGCGCTAATACTGTTGGCTTGTCGTTTTCAACAGGAACCATTGGCTCTTGCGCAGTGTTTGCAAGTTGACGAGCGCGCTTGGTCGCAACCATGACAAGTTCAAAACGGTTGTCTACATTTTCCAAACAATCTTCAACGGTCACTCGTGCCATTTAATTTCACCTCTAGAATTCGAATATAGAACTAAGCATAGCTCAAAAAAGAACCGCGCATTCTATGTTAGTTGTACGCTTAAGACAATAGATCGTTGAGTATCTCTTGATGACGTTGTTTTTGATCTACTAACAATAATCTTTGAGCGGTAAATATAGCGCCTAATTCAGCCAGCGCTTGGTCGAAGTTTTCGTTTACAACAAGGTAGTCGAACTCTTCGTAATGACTACACTCTGAAGCGGCTTCTTGCATACGTAGCTCAATGACTTCAGGTTTGTCTTGACCGCGGCCTTCGAGTCTTGCGTGCAGTGCAGCCTTGGATGGCGGAATAATAAAGATGCTCAATGCTTGTGGGAATTGTTCGCGTACTTGGCGGCCGCCTTGCCAGTCAATTTCTAGAATGACGTCTAGGCCTTGATCAAGTCGGCTCTGTACCCATTCTTTTGACGTGCCATAGTAGTTACCGAATACTTCTGCATGCTCGAGAAAGTCGCCTTGATCGATTAAAGATTTAAACGTGTCGGTGCTAACGAAGTTGTAGTTAATGCCGTCTTCTTCACCAGGACGT
>NZ_LWFI01001023.1:0-1508 GCF_001635735.1 Oleiphilus sp. HI0067 | reverse complement strand
GGTGATATTATCCCCACGCCCTTTTCTCATATGAATAGCCCTATGTCGGGCGTTGAAATTCACGCGAACGCCTACTCTGCAATCATCAATCAAAAGATTATTCGTAGCGTTTCGGAGCGGTGGGTATATCTATTAACATTCGCATTCATTCTTGTTCCTATCTTAATTTTTCCACGTATTCGTCCAACTTTCGTCATGCCCTCAACCATGTTATTGGCGGCAGGAATATTTGGGTTTAGCTACGCTCTATTAGTATTAGATAGAACGTGGTTCCCACCGGTAAACAGTGTGCTTGGAGTATTGATTGCCTACCCTTTATGGAGCTGGCAAAGAATGCGTCACCTAAATAGTTTTTTTAGCAATGAGTTAGAAAGACTAAGTAGAGAGCCTGACCTAAGCTTTCGTCGCTTGAGCCAGCATAGCCTTGAGAAAATATTCCTAGCGCTGATCGCGATTATCAAGCCCAAAGCTTATGCCTTTACGCACAATGGAAACGTAATTCATGGATTAAACCCACACCAACTAAGCTCATACCGCATATTAGAAGAAGGGGTATGGCAGCATGACGAAAGCTCGAGTTGGATCAAGCTCACTATTGGAGATGATAAATACCGTATTGGGCTTGCCATTCCAAGCGCTGGATTTAGACGCCCTATTACTGAGTTCCTGAATAAGCTGGAGCTGCAATCTGGCCAAGAAGCCATCATCAAAAAACCATCAGAGCAGATAGCGAAGCGTATTCATCAAGTACGTGACGCCATCACTGCGATGCAAGACATGCGTACATTTATTTCTCGCGGCTTTGAAGAAATGCCTGGGGCTGTCATTGTAACCGACCCTATCGGATTAATCGTCTATGCAAATAGCCGCGCACTATCATGGTTGCAGGCTGAGAAAAAACAAATTATCTCCACACCAATATACGAGCTTTTTGCCGCTCTCAAAGCCGACAATGATGATTTTAATCAAGCAATATCAACGTGCCTGTTAGAGGGAAAAGGAAAACAATTCAATCTATCGATTGGACACAGAGATGTGATGATTCATTGCCTGCCATTTTTAGTGGACGAACATAGTGATGCCGGTTTAATGATTAGCATGTCAGACATCACTGAAATTCGTCAGCAGCAACGTGAAAAAAACCAACTGATCGACTTTCTTTCCCATGATGTTCGCTCACCACTTAGTTCTCAGCTCGCCCTACTCCANGGCTTAAGATCTGGTCGTATTGAATTTGATTCTTCTGTCATTGATCAATTAGCGAGTCATGCAGAACGCTCACTTAGCCTTTCAGATCAATTCTTACAAATCACTCGCGCTGAACAAGCGATTGAAGAAGACTTTTACGAATTTGAATTGGTCAATGCGATCGAGAACGCCATTGATTCAATCAGCCAGCTTGCACGTCAGAAAAATATCGACATCACTCTCTCGGGGGACGAAGAGATATGGCTATTTGGCAGTGCTGAGCTAATTGAGCGAAGCTTGATTAATCTACTTAGTAATGC